>NZ_JBWKYF010000025.1:0-86522 GCF_059423605.1 Variovorax sp. GW460-12-1-14-LB1 | reverse complement strand
GGTTAGGGTTATCACGTGGGTCAGATTTAGATGGAAATCACACCGCCAACTGGGTCACTTCTAGATGGAAATCAACAGCATCGAGATCAATTCGTGCGCGAACACTTGCCGGTGCTGAAGCGCGAGATCGCCCAGCGCGTGCGGCGCGACAACAAGAGTGGTGTGGCGGGGGTGTATTTTCGGGAGGAGCCGGGCGGGAAGAATCCGATGTGGATCGCGATGACCAGAGTCAGCCCGGAGAAATCGGTCAGCAAGGCTTTTTCGGTTGGCCGATACGGACCCCGGGCGCGGGAGCTGGCGATTGCCGAACGACAAAAGCAACTCGAGCAGATGACGGGGTATGCCTCGCGTCATCCGGCGGATGGATCGACATCACCCTCGATCGCAAGGCCCCCGTCGAGCCCGACCGCGGCCAGCTCAAATCGCTCATAGACCGCCCAAAAAAAGGCAGAAGGAACGTGGCGGGAAGGCCCGGATTTCTTCGGCTCCTGTCACACCCCGTTTCACTTCTCCCGCGCTTCGTGTGCACCAGTTCACAGAGGGAAAGCCGCCAGTTGACCGGTGTAAACTGCCCGGTTTTCTCCCTCTCTCGCGGTATGGTGCAAGTGTCACGGCGCACAGGCTTCACCGGCTCGGCGCTCACTCGCTTGCTCGCTCAATTGAGCGACATCGACGTTCCCGAATCCAGGCAAGCCCTCGCGGATCGTTTGAGTCAGTGGTTCAGTTGGACCGACGCCATCTCCTTGTCTGCAGCTTTGGATTCCGATCTGGGCGTCGCCGTGTCCGGCGTCCGGGCGTCCGAGGGCGCCGAGGAGGCGCAGGAGTGCGCGCGCCTGAAGGCCGCGCTGGCCAAGGGCAATGCAGACGGCGGCGTGGCCTCGGTGCTGCCCGGCGCGAACGACGACTTTCCGCCGTACCGCCGCCGCTACTTCGCGCGGCAGCAGGCCATGGAAACAGCCATCGAACCGCTGCGCGCGCGCCTGCGGGCCCGGCTCGCCACCCGCTCGCCCGAGCTGGCCCGGCTGGCCGCGGTGGACGCCATCCTGGAACAGGTGGTGGGCGCGCGAGAACGCAGCCTGCTGGCGAGCGTGCCCACGCTGCTGGAGAAACATTTCAAGCGTTTGCGTGAGGCCCATCAGGCCGCGCAGGACGCCAATCCCGACAACCCCCAGCCGCCAGCGACCGCCGCCGGCTGGCTGGACGTGTTCGGCCGCGACATGCAAAGCGTGCTGCGGGCCGAGCTGGACATTCGCATGCAACCGGTCGAAGGCCTGCTAGAAGCCCTTCGCGATCGCTAGCCCCATAAGAGACAACAAGCTTCCATGAACAGATTTTTCCATTACCCCGTCTTCCTCGTGGGCCTGGCCGTCGTGTGCTGGGTCGGTGCCAGCTATGTCGGCCACAACCCGCTGGCCCTGGTGATCACGGCGCTGATCGGCGCGTTCTACCTGATGGGCGCGCTGGAGCTGCACCGCTTCCACCAGGCCACCGGCACGCTGTCGGGCGCGGTGAACGACTTGTCGGTGCCGCCGACAAGCCTCGGCGACTGGCTCGCCGGCCTGCATCCCTCGCTGCGCAACGCGGTGCGCCTGCGCATCGAAGGCGAGCGCGTCGGCCTGCCGGGTCCGGCGCTCACGCCGTACCTGGCGGGCCTGCTGGTGCTGCTGGGCATGCTGGGCACGTTCCTGGGCATGGTGGTCACGCTCAACGGCACCGGGCTGGCGCTCGAAAGCGCGACCGACGTGCAGGCCATCCGCAACTCGCTGTCGGCGCCCGTGCGCGGCCTGGGCCTGGCCTTCGGCACCTCGGTGGCGGGCGTGGCCGCATCGGCCATGCTGGGCCTGGCCTCGGCGCTGTGCCGGCGCGAACGCCTGCTGGCCGGGCAGTCGCTCGACACGCTCATCGCCACGTCGCTGCGCGGCCATTCGCTGGCGCACCGCCGCGAAGAGTCGTTCAAGCTGATGCAACAGCAGGCGCATGCGATGCCCGCGCTGGTCGACCAGCTGCAGGCCATGGTGGCCGCGATGGACCGCCAGAGCCAGTCGATCAACGAACGCCTCGTGGCCAGCCAGGACACCTTCCACCAGAAGACCGAAGCCGCCTACACGGGGCTCGCCGCCTCGGTCGACCGCTCGCTGAAAGACAGCCTGGCCGACAGCGCCCGCATCGCCGGTGAAACCATCCAGCCCGTGGCGAAGGTGATGCCCGAACTGGTCGGCCAGTTGCAGACGATGATGGCCGCGCTGGAGCGCCAGGGCCAGGCACAGAACGAGCGCCTCGTCGCCAGCCAGGACAGCTTCCACCAGAAGGCCGAAACCGCCTACAGCGGCCTGGCCGCCTCGGTCGATCGCTCGCTCAAGGACAGCCTCACCGACACCGCCCGCATCGCCGGCGCAACGATCCAGCCCGTGGTCGAGGCGGCCATGCTCGGCATCGCGCGCGAAGCGGCCTCGCTGCAGGGCGGCATGGCGCAGGCCGTCGAACGGCAGCTCGAAGGCCTCACGGGCCGCTTCGAGGCCTCGACCGCCGGCGTGGCCGACACCTGGAAGGCCGCGCTGGCCGAGCACGAGCGCGCGAGCAGGGCGCTGTCGAGCGACCTGCGCGGCACGCTCGAACGCTTTGCCGAAACCTTCGAGCAGCGCTCGGCCGCACTGGTCGACGGCGTGTCGGCCCGCCTCGAAAGCACCGTGGGCAGCGTGTCCGACACCTGGGGCAGCGCGCTCGCGCAGCACCAGCGCGTCAGCGAAAAACTGTCGGGCGATTCGCACCAGGCGCTCGCCGCCGCTGCCGCCACCTTCGAACAGCATTCGGTGGCGCTGCTGCGCACCGTGGGCGAGGCCCACACCAGCCTGCAGACCGAACTGGCGGCGCGCGATGCGCAGCGCCTGTCGGCCTGGAGCCAGTCGCTCGAAACCATGGCCGCCTCGCTGCAGAAGGAATGGCAGCAGGCCGGCGCGCACACGCTGAGCCAGCAACAGCAGCTGAGCGACACGCTGGCGCAGGCCGCGCGCGACGTGTCGGCGCAGGCCGAGGCACATGCCAAGCAGACCGTCGCCGAAGTCGCGCAGCTGCTGCAGGCCGCGTCGGACGCACCCCGCGCCGCCGCCTCGCTGCTCGACACCGTGCGCGAGGCGCACGCCAACCTGCAGACCGAGCTCGCCACGCGCGACGCGCAGCGCCTCGCGGCCTGGAGCGGCTCGCTCGAGACCATGGCCGCCTCGCTGCAGAAGGAATGGCAGCAGGCCGGCGCGCACAGCCTGAACCAGCAGCAGCAGATGAGCGAGACGCTGGCGCAGACCGTGCGCGACATGTCGGCGCAGGCCGAGGCCAATGCCAAGCAGACCGTGGCCGAAGTCGCGCAGCTGCTGCAGGTGGCCGCCGAGGCACCGAAGGCCGCGGCCGACGTGATCGCCGAGCTGCGCCAGAAGCTGTCCGACGGCATGGCGCGCGACAACGACATGCTCGAAGAGCGCAGCCGCATCCTCGGCACGCTCGAAACTTTGCTCGGTGCGGTGAACCATGCCTCGACCGAGCAGCGCAGCGCCATCGACGCGCTCGTCACGGCCTCGGCCGACATGATGGAGCGCGTGGGCAGCCGCTTCACCGAGAAGGTCGAGAGCGAGACCGAGAAGATGGCCGGCATCGCCGCGCAGATCACCGGTGGCGCGGTCGAGGTGGCGAGCCTGGGCGAGGCCTTCGGCTTCGCCGTGCAGCGCTTCGGCGAATCGAACGACAAGCTGGTGGCGCACCTGCAGCGCATCGAAGGCGCGCTGGGCAAGTCGCTGGCGCGCAGCGACGAGCAGCTGGCCTACTACGTGGCGCAGGCGCGCGAGGTGATCGACCTGAGCATCATGTCGCAAAAGCAGATCGTCGAAGACCTGCAGCAGTTCGCCAGCCGCCAGACCGCAGGCAGCGAGGCCTGAAATGGTGCGCGACGAGATCGACCTCGACGCCGGCCTGGAGCCGACCGTCCCCGTGTGGGCGGTGTTCGGCGACCTGATGGCGGGCATGTTGGGCGCGTTCGTGCTGATCCTGGTGTGCGTGCTCGGCATGCAGCTGGACCTGGCGAGCCGCCTTGAAACCGAGGTGCAGCAACGCCGCGCCGAATCGCAGCGCCGCGAGGCGCTCGAGCAGGCGCTGGCCGGGCCGCTCGCCGCGGGCCGCGTGACGCTCAACAACGGCCGCATCGGCATCAGCGGCAGCGTGCTGTTCGCCTTCAACTCCGCCGACCTGCAACCCGGCGGCCGGCAACTACTGAAAAGCCTGGCCGGCCCGCTGGGCGCCTACCTGAAGGCGCGCGACGAGATCCTGATGGTGAGCGGCTTCACCGACGACCGGCAGATGCGCGAGGGCGCACGCCTGTTCGCCGACAACTGGGAGCTGTCGGCCCAGCGCGCGCTCACCGTGACGCGCGCGCTGATCGAAGAGGGCGTGCCCTCGTCGTCGGTGTTCGCCGCCGCGTTCGGTGCGGAGCAGGCCGTGGCCTCGAACGGCGATGCCGAAGGCCGCGCGAAGAACCGGCGCGTGGAGATGGCGCCGACGCCCCGGCCCAAGAACGCCCCCGACGCTGCGAAGCCCCGTGAGTAACGACGCCGCACCGGACGATCAGGTCGACGCGATCGCGGCGCTCGACGCCTGGCGCGCGCGTGGCGACGACCGCTTCGACCCGGTGCGCTTCCGCTTCATCGAGGCGATGGCGCAGCGCGCGGCGGCGCACGAGGGCGAGGCGCGGCGCCTGCTCGATGCGCGGCTGGTCAGCCTCATGACGACCTACCGCGCCGATCTGGAGAAGGTCGCACCCGAGGCCGAAGCGCCGGCCGAGGCGCCGTTGCACACCGCGCTCGCCGAGCTGATGAATCACATCGCCCAGCTCGCGCCGCTGCCACCGCCGCCCGACGCGGAGGCGACCGACGGAGACACCGTGCCCAGCCTGTCCACGGCGCCCGAGCTCAAGACGCTGAGCTACTTCCGCGGCACCTGGTCCAGGCTCGCCGCCGACCAGCGCGTGACGCAGTCGCTCGCCAAGGTGCCGAAGAACGCCGGCCCGCTCAACACGCACCACCTGGTGCAGCGCGCGCTCACGCTGATGCGCGACCTGTCGCCGCAGTACCTGCAGCGCTTCATGGCGCACGTCGATGCGCTGCTGTGGATCGAGCAGGTGAACGCCGCCGCCGAGGCCGCGCGCGTGGCGCGCACCGAGAGCCCGCGCAAGAGTTCGCGCAGTCGCGCGAGCTAGAAGCTCAGCCCGCCGCGTCGTGGCACACGACGCACAGCTTGTTGCCGTCCGGGTCGCGGAAGTACGCGCCGTAGTAGTCGGGGTGGTAGTGCGTGCGCAGCCCCGGCGGGCCTTCGCAGGTGCCGCCGTGCGCGAGCGCGATGCGGTGCACCGCGTCGACCATCGCCCGCGTGCCGGCAGTGAACGCCGCCATCTGGCCGTTGCCCGCGTCGTGCGGCCGGCCGTCGTGGGGTTGGCAGATCACGAAGAAGGGCCGCGCGCGCCCCGCGCTGTGCCAGCCCGCCCAGGGCTTCTCCGGCTCGCAGAAGCGGCGCTCCAGGCCGAGGCCGTCCATCACCGCGTCGTAGAAGGCCAGCGCGCGGTCGAAATCGGAGACGCTGAAGAAGACATGGGAAAACACGTCGGCTCCTTGTGAAGAGGATGAACTTCCAGCGGATTGTCGTCAGCGTGGCCAGAGCCACCAGGCCAATCCGGCCGCAACCAGCACCCAGATGCCGATGACCAGCGCCATGCCGGCCTTGCTCGTCGGCTTGCTGCCCGTGCGCGCCATCCATTCCTCGGCCCGCACGCGGCTGCGCACGATGACCTCGGGCGGCAGCAGGCGCACCGCGAGCCAGATCAGCGCCGGCAGCAGCAGCACGTCGTCGAGGTAGCCGAGCACGGGAATGAAGTCGGGAATCAGGTCGATGGGGCTGAGCGCGTAGGCCACGGTGAACCAGCACAGCGCCTTCGGCAGCCACGGCGTAGCCGGGTCGCGGCAGGCGAACCAGAGGGTGACGGCGTCGCGCTTGATGCGGCGCGCCCAGTCGCGCAGGTTCATCGTGGTCACGCGCCTCAAGCTGCGCTGCGAGGCCCGAACATGATGATGCCCATGCCGACGAAGCACACGGCCACGCCGACCCAGTCGCTGGCCGAGGGCGTCACCTTGTCCACGGCCCAGAGCCACAGGATGGCGACGCCGATGTAGACCCCGCCGTAGGCCGCATACACGCGGCCCGCGGCGGTCGGGTGCAGCGAGAGCAGCCACGCGAAGAGCGCCAGGCTCAGCGCGGCAGGCAGCAGCAGCCAGGCCGACTGGCCTTGCTTGAGCCACAGGTAGGGCAGGTAGCAGCCGACGATTTCCGCGAGCGCGGTCGCGATGAAGAGGCCGAGGGTCTTGAGCAGGTCCATGGCCGCCATTGTGGCGATGGCCTGTCGATCTCAGGGCTGTCGTCCGGGTCCGGTGCCCGGGCGCGACGAGGGCTCCCACACATCGGGCGTGGTGGCGACCAGCGACTTGAAGTCTTTCCACGGCCGCGCGCCCGGCACCGTGCGCCCGCCGACGATCACCACCTTCGCGTAGGCCACCATGCGCTCGCGCAGGTAGCGGCGCTCGGACTCGGGCCAGGTCTCGATGGCATGCGGGCCGCGCGACAGCACGATCTCCTTCACGCCGCGGATGCGGTTGTAGGCGGCCACGGTGCCTTCGAGCGATTCGGCGCGGTCCCACAGGCCCTTGCCGAAGAAGGCCGCGGGCCAGCGGTCCATGCCCGCGAGCGTGGCGGAGTTCGGATAGAAGAGGATGTGGTGGTCCGCCGCCATGCCGCCCAGGAACAGGTTGCGGTCGGCCAGGTCGGGCGCGTCGGGCAGGTAGCCCGCGCCGCTGGCGAACGACGACAGCAGGATCGCCCCGCGGATGTTGCGCCAGCCGCGCGCCGGCGTGCAGTTGGGCACGGGCATGTCGAAGCTGCAGGCGGCCACGTAGTTGCGCGTGAGGGCCCAGGCGGTCGACATCGAGCCGCGCGAGTAACCGCCCAGCACCAGCGGAATCTCGCTGGCCTTCTGGCCCGCCAGCAGCCGGCCGCGCGCGGCATTGCCTTCGAGCAGCTGGCCCGAAGGTGTGAGCAGCCGCAGGCCCTGGCCGTGCTCGAGCTGGGCGAGCACGCGGAACACGTCCTCGCCTTGCTCCAGCGTGTTGGTGTCGCTCACGCCGCCCGACAGGCCTTCGCCGCGCCGGTCGTAGGCCAGCACGTCGAAGCCGGCCTGGTTCAGCGCGTGCAGGTTCTCGCGCCACCAGCGCTGGCCCATGGCCTCGGTGGTGCCGTTGGGGAAGGACACCGGCACGGCCTTGCCGCTGGCGCCCTCGATGCGGTAGGCCACTTCGTCCGGGTGCTGGAGGGCCGTGAGCTGCCCGCCGCCGCCCGCCGCCATGACCGCGAGGGCACGCACCTTGCGGCCGCGCCCGTCGTCCACGCCCGCGCCTTCGAGGTACCAGCCGCGCAGCTTGATCGGGTCGGCGAGCTTCAGGTCGAGCCGCTCGAAGGTGTCGCGCGGCACGGTGAACTCGACGATGTGGGTGCGCGCGTCGGCCTCGGCAATGCCTTCGCGGTAGGGCGCCTTCGCGAAGAAGGCGGGGCGGCGGATCTGCTTCAGATCGACCGTCGGGCTGTCGGCATCGATGCGCCCGGCCGGATCGACCGCGCCCGTCACGCGCGTGGCGCGCGCCTTGTTGGGCGGCAGCCAGCGCTGCATCTGCGCGTTCACGCGCTCGAAGCAGGCCGGTTCGGCCTTGCAGGTGCGCCAGCGCGCCTTGAGCTGGTCGTCGGTGAACGCGCCCACGTGGTAGTCGCCGCCCGCATAGTTGGTGGGCACGGGGTAGGCGCTCATGAGCACGGGCACGCACACGCGCGGGCCGCCGGCGTTCACCGCGGTGCCGGCCTGCGGCAGCAGGTAGCCACCCACCCGCGCGTTGCGGTCGGCGCCGACCCAGGCCATGCAGTCGGTGGGCGGCGGCTTGCTGGCGGCGGCCTGGCGCTGTTCGGCGGTGGTGCCGGTGGTGCAGGCGGACAGGCCCAGCAGGGCACCGAGCAGGGCGAGCGGAAGGGTGGCGCGGGAGGAACGCATGGGGCGGGAAACGCTCGCGGAATGAAGAACCATGTGATTGGAACGCAGCCGAGGCGCAAAAAGGGACCGCGCAGGACCAAGCGTGAACAAATGGATGTCGATACTGTTGCAGAAGGCATGCCAGCGCGGCGGGTGTGAACGCCGCGTTCTGGCGCAGGAGGGTTCCTACTGCTTGTGACCGGACGCTGCCTCCTGAAGCATGGGCTGGCGCGCCATCACCTCGTCGCGCGGGCCGTGGTCGCGCACATGGCCGGCTTCCATGAGGATCACGGTGTCGAAGCGCTCGAGCAGGCTCAGCCGGTGCACCGACGCGATCACGCAGGCCTGCGGGAACGCCGCCGCGATGCGCCCGAGCACGCGCGCCTCGGTGGCAGCGTCGAGCGCGCTGGTCGGCTCGTCGAGCAGCAGCAGCGAACTGCCTTCGGCGGCGAGCACGCCGCGCGCCAGGCACAGCCGCTGGCGCTGGCCGCCCGACAGGTTGAAGCCGCGTTCCGAGATCGCGCTGTCGAGGTCGCCGTGCGTGGCCTGCAGCACCTCGTCGAAGGTGCTCGTGTGCAGCGCGGCGCGCAGGCGCGCGTCGTCGCAGGGACGCCCGAAGGCCAGGTTCTCGCGCACGCTGGCCTCGAACAGCTCGGTCTCCTGCGGGATCAGCGTGGCGAGCTGGCGCAGCCGGGCCCAGTCGGTGGGCTCACCGTCGAGCGAGAGCGTGCCGCCGTGCGGCGCATACAGGCCGGCCAGCACGCGCAGCAGCGTGCTCTTGCCGCCGCCGCTGGGGCCCACCAGCGCCACGCGCTGGCCCCGGCGCAGCGTAAGCGCCACGTCGTGCAGGCCGCTGCGCGTGGGCGCGGCCGGGTCGTCCGCGACGGCACCGCGCGGGGCGTAGCGCCATTGCAGCTGCGCGACCTGCAGCTGCGTCCACGGCGCCTGCGCGTCGATGCGTTCATGCGCCGGTACCTCCTCGGGCGGGGCCTCGAGCGTGGGGCTCGTCGGCGCATGCCAGATCGGCTCGGCGCTGCTGTAGTCGGTGTGCATGCGCGCAAAGAAACTGAAGTTGGCCGCCACCGAGGTGACCACGCCCGCCGCCTGCTGCGCGTACTGGTAGATCATGAACACCGCGCCCAGCATCACGGCCTGGCCCGGCGCGCGCGCCTGCCACACATAGATGACGACCAGGCCCCAGGTCAGCGCCAGCCCCATCAGGTCGACCGCGAACCACTTGCCCTCGTTGAGCACCACGGTGCGCTTCAGCGGCAGCGACACGGCCGCCATGCGACGGCGCAGCAACAGGCGCGACGCGCCCTGCAGCCGCAGGCCGATCACCGTGGAGGCGTTGCCCAGGAAGTCGAGCAGCGCGGCCACGTAGCGCCGGTCGGCGTCGTTCTCGGCGCGCGCGAGCTTCATGAGCGCGCGGTCGATGCGCACGATCACCACGCCGATCAGCACATAGCCCGCGAGCGCCGTCACGCCGCTGGTGCGCGACAGCAGCGCCAGCGCCACCAGCGGCCCGACGAAGTTCACGGCGTTGGTGAGCCAGATGAACTGGTTCTGCGCGAAGTCGGCGAGCGCGCGGCTGGCCTGGTGCACGCGGTGCTGCAGCTCGCCCGAGTGGTGGCTGTCGTGCCAGGCGAGCGGCGCGGCGGCGATGCGCGCATAGAGCTGGTCGGCCAGCGTCTCGCGCACCTTCAGGCCCACGTTGCGCTCGAGGATGCGGCCCGGTCCGTGCAGCGCCCACGCGCCGACGTACACCCCCGCGAGCGTGGCGATCCAGCGGCCCGCCGCGGGCAGGTCGCCGCGCTGCAGCGCGTTGATGGCCTGGCCGGCGAGGTAGGGCAGCGTGAGGCGGATCAGCTGCGAGCTCGCGAGCAGCGCGGTGGCGGCCAGCAGCTGCGCACGCGCACCGGCCGCGAAGTGCCACAGCGCGGCGTAGAGCGCGCGGATCGCGCGGCCGGGGGATTCGGTGGAGGAGGTCGTCGAACCCGTCATGCGCGCTTCACCCCGCCTTGCGGAAGGTGAGGTTGATGCGCTGCGCGCCGAGCCGTGCCTGCAGCGGATGCGGGGCGTCCTTGAGCGGCAGCACGCCATGAAAGCGCAGCCGGTCCACGCCGCCCCACACCACCACGTCGCCGTGCACCAGCGGAATGCGGGCGGTCTTGTCGGCGCGCGCGAGCCCGCCGAACTGGAACACCGCCGGCATGCCCAGCGACACCGACACGATCGGCGCGCCGTGGTCGCGCTCGTCGCGGTCCTGGTGCAGCGAGAGCCGGCTGCCCGGCTGGTAGCGGTTGACCAGGCAGGCGTCGGGCGCAAAGCCGTCGAAACCGGCCAGCGCCGCCGCGTCGCGCGCGAGCTGCGCAAAGGCCTCGGGCATCGCGGGCCAGGGCGCGCCGCTGTCGGGGTCGACCGCGCTGTAGCGGTAGCCGCGCCGGTCGCTGGTCCAGCCGAGCGCGCCGCAGTTGGTGAGCGCGACCGACATGGTGAAGCCGCCCGGCGTGACCAGATGGCGGAACGGCGCGCGCGCCGCCACGTCGTCGGTGGCGTCGAGCAGCGCCTCGGCGCGCGGCAGCGCAAAGCCCGGCAGCACGAAGGCGGCCGGGCCGATCGGCTCGCGCGCGGCGCGCGGCGGGGCGTCGAAGAGGTCGAACGTCATGGGGGCATTGTCGCCAGCGACAGGGGCGCTTCGGACCGTGGCCGTGGCTGCGATGCATTCAAGCTGTCACAAAGCGTCACTAGCATTCCGAGCACCAAAGCAGTACGCGGCACCGGCCCGGCGCCTGCGATTCCTCCTTCGTCACAGGACCCGGCATGTCTCGCGTTGCTCGGTCACGGTGGGTGTGTGTCTTGACCCTGATCCTCGGAATTCTGTCCCTCGCGGCCGTGTCGCATGCCGGCGAACCTGCGCCTTCGCCCGATGCGGCGGGGCGCATCGCCTTCGACCTGCCGGCCCAGCCGTTGGCCACCGCCGTGCAGGTCTACGCGCAGGCGACGGGGCAGTCCGTGTTCTTCGACGGGCAGCTCACCGCCGGCCTCGAATCCGCCGCGTTGCACGGCCTGTTCACCCCGCGCGAGGCGCTGCAGCGCCTGCTCGTCGGCACGCGGCTGGCCGCGCGCCACACCGATGCGCGCACCTTCACGCTGGTCGAGGCCGAGGCACCGCCGCCCGTGGCCGCGACGACGCCGGCCGCGCCCGCCGTCCCCGCCATGTCCCCGCGCGACGCGCGCGTGGTGCAGCAGGCGCTGGAGCGCACGCTGTGCCGCTGGCCGCATGCGCGCCCGGGCACCTACCGCGCGCTCGTGCAGCTGTGGGTCGGGGCCGGCGGCCATGTGCGGCGCACGCGGCTGCTCAGCTCCACCGGCCTGGCGCAGCGCGACGCCGCGCTCGAAGCCGCGATGAACACGCTGGTGCTCGAGCGCCCGCCCGAAGGCGAGGCCGACCAGCCGCTCACGGTGCTGCTGCTGCCGCGCACCGGCGACCGCCCCGACGTCTGCGACGCAGCGGTTTCTCCCTGAGCACGCCGTGGAACAGGACACCCCCGGCTTCCTGCGCAGCCTGCTGACCAGCCGCTACATCGACTTCCGCAACCGCCTGCGCCGCCGCCTGGGCTCGGAAGAGCAGGCCGACGACGTGCTGCACGAGACCTGGCTGCGCGTGCAGCGCATGAGCGACCCCGGCCCGGTGCAAAGCCCCATGGCCTACCTGCTGCGCATCGCGTCGAACGTGGCGGAAGACCGGCGCATCTCCCACGGGCGGCTGCTCGACTTCGTGGAGGTCGAGGAGCTGCTGCACTTTTCGGACGACAGCCACGACCCGGCCCGCGTCTCGGAGGCGCGCAGCGAGGTGCAGGCGCTGGAGCGCGCCCTCGAGGAGCTGCCGCGCCGCCGCCGCGACATCTTCATCGCCTCGCGCGTGGACGAGACGCCGCATGCCGACCTGGCGCGGCGCTACGGCGTGTCGGTGCGCATCGTCGAGCGCGAAGTGAAGGCCGCGCTGGTGCATTGCGCGGGTCGTTTGGGGCGCGATGTGATCCAGCGGTTCGGTCCCGGGGCCGGAAAACAGTCAGAGAAGGTGTGAACGAACCCGCCATGCCCGCTCATCCCGCCCAGACACGCCCCCTCCGCGTTGCAAATGCTCGCCATAGCCCTGGCTATGGCTGCGCTTTGCGCCTTGATGGGACGTGCCTGGACGGGCTGCTCGGCCACGGCGGATCCATTCACACCTTCTAAAGACATGATGGCCGCCCCCACCCCGACCGACCGCGAACGCGCCGCGCTGGAAACGCAGGCGCACGACTGGCTCGTGCGCCTGACCTCCGGCCGCGCCACCACCGGCGACGCGCAGGATTTCCGCCGCTGGTGTGCCCGCAGCCCGCAGCATGCGCAGGCGATGGCCGAGGCGACGCGGCTGTGGGACCTGACCCGGCCCGCCGCCGAAGCGGTGGCACGGCGCATGCCTGCGATGGACACACCGCCGCGCGCGGCCATCGCCATGTCGCGTCCGCCGATGTTCGGCCGCCGCCAGTTCCTCGGCGCCGCGCTCGCGGCCGGTGCCGCCGCCTTCGTGGTGGTGCGCCCGCCGGCCGGCCTGTGGCCCGCGCTGTCCGACATGACGGCCGACTACCGCACCGGCACCGGCGAGCAGCGCCGCGTGGTGCTGGCCGATGCGGCGGCCGTGGTCGAGATGAACACGCAGACCAGCCTCAACCTCGCGCGCGGCGCCGAGGGCGGGCCGCCCGTGCTCGACATGCTCGGCGGGGAGGCGCAGGTGCAGCTCGACGCGGCGCGCCGCGCGCCCTTCACCATGACGGTGGGCGGCGCGCGCCTCGTGGCTGCGGCGGCCAGCCGCTTCAACGTGCGCGCCACGGGCGGCGAGGTGTGCGTGACCTGCTTCGCGGGCTCGGTCGAGCTGCGCGACGGCGAGCGCGTGCTGGTGGCGGGCGAGGCGCAGCAGATCCGCTACGGCGGCCGGCGCGACGCCGAGGTGGCGCGCGCGCCCGACCTCGCGGCGGTGGCCGCCTGGCGCGAGCGCGTGCTGGTGTTCGACGACACGCCGCTGGCGGCCGTGGTCGACGAGATCAACCGCTACCGCCCGGGCCGCCTCATCGTCACGCGCGCCGAACTCGGCCGCCGCAAGGTGCAGGCGCGGCTGCGGCTGGACGAGCTCTCGCGCGTCGAGACGCTGATCGCCGCGAGCTACGGCGCGAAGCTCACGTCGCTGCCCGCCGGCATCGTGCTGCTGGGCTAGCCGCGCTGTGTGACGCGGCTGTGAAAAAAACAGTGCCGCGTCCGCGTTCGCAAATTCTCCCGAACTTTTGCAGCGCGCGTGTCGGTCGCATCCGGTGAGCCCGGTCTCTTCTCCAGAACGGTTTTTCTCTGGGGTATGACATGAGCAACAAGACATTCCACCGCGCGCCGGTCGCGCACGCCGCCGCCCTCGCGCTGGCCATGGCGGGCCTGGCGGGCAATGCACAGGCGCAGCGCGCCTTCAGCGCCGCGTGGATGGCGCAGAAGAACGTGACGCAGGGCACGGCCGCCGCGACGGGCTACCTGCCCAACGGCACGCCGGCCTCGATGCTGACGAACCCGCTGGCGCAGCAGCAGAAGGCCAACGAGCAGCTGCGCCAGTCGCTGGGCAACCTGGGCCTCGCGGCGCAGGCGATCGCCGCGCAGCAGGCCGCACAGGCCGCCGCACGCGCCGCCGCGCTGAACGAGCCCTCGGTGCCCGACGGCCTGGCCGACGGCGGTCTGAAGGTCGACACGAATTCGCTCAGCGCCGGCTGGCTCAACGCCCGCGCGCTCAACCGCGACTCGCAGAAGCAGGTCGACGGCCGCACCGTCGTCACCGTGGAGCAGACGGCAGACAAGGCCATCCTGAACTGGGAGACCTTCAACGTCGGGCGCAACACCACGGTCGATTTCAAGCAGCAGGCCGACTGGGCGGTGCTCAACCGCGTGAACGATCCGAAGGCGCGGCCTTCGCAGATCCAGGGCCAGATCAAGGCCGACGGCACGGTGCTCATCGCCAACCGCAACGGCATCGTGTTCAGCGGCACCAGCCAGACCGACACGCGCAACCTCGTGGCGGCGGCCGCGCACATCGGCGACGACCAGTTCAAGGCGCGCGGCATCTATTCGAACGACACCACGCCGAGCTTCACCACGCGCAAGGAAGACCAGGGCAAGGTCGAGGTGCAGGCCGGCGCACGACTGACCACCAAGGAGCCCGCCTCTGTCACACAGGGCGGCGGCTACGTGCTGCTGCTGGGCAAGGAGGTGGCCAACGCCGGCGAGATCGCCGCGCGCAAGGGTCAGGCGCAGCTCGCGGCGGGCGACAGCTTCGTGATCCGCAAGGGCATGGGCACCGAGGCCAACGCCTTCTCGACCACGCGCGGCAACGAGATCGCGCCGCAGTTCGCAGCCGACAGCACGGCGGGCGCGGTGCGCAACACCGGCCTCATCGTGGCGCGCGAAGGCGACATCACGCTGGCCGGCCGCGACGTGCGCCAGGACGGCGTGGCGCTGGCCACCTCCACCGTCGCCGCGCGCGGCACGGTGCATTTGCTGAACTCGGCCGCCGACACGCGCGGCAACGTCGCCGTCGGCAAGGGCGCGGTCACGGCCGTGCTGATCGAGGACGACGGCAAGGCCAGCGCACTCGACAGCCAGCGCGATGCGCTCCTCAAGGAATCGGCCGCGCAGGACGCCGCGCGCGCGCTCGTGCCGCCCGCGCTCTTCGACAACCTCTCGCGGCTGTCGGACCGGCGCGACCAGTCGCGCATCGAGATCGTCTCGGGCGGCGACATCCGCTTCGAGGGCGAGTCGCTCACGCTGGCCACCGGCGGGCAGATCGCGGCCAGCGCCACGCGCCGCAGCTTCGTGGCCGACAAGGCGCGCCTCGATGTGTCGGGCGCGGTGGGCGTGAACGTGACGATGGAATCCAACAACGTCAAGGTCAACGTGCAGGGCAACGAGATGCGCGACGCCCCGCGCAACCGCGAGAGCGGCAAGCTCTTCAGCAATGACGTGTGGATCGACCGGCGCAAGCTCGTGCGCGTGGCGCCCGGCGTGGGCGGCTACGAGGGCGAGCGCTGGTACGCGGCGGGCGGCCTGCTGGAGGTCGGCGGCTACCTGGGCAACCAGGGCCACGGCATCGGCGAATGGGCCGCGCAGGGCGGCACCGTGGTGCTGGGCGGCAGCGAGGTGGTCACGCAGGCGGGCTCGACGGTCAACCTGTCGGGCGGTTCGCTCAACGTGCAGACCGGCAAGATCTACCAGACCTGGCTCAAGGGCAGCGACGGTCGGCTGTACAACCTGAACAGCGCGCCGTCGGACCTGCTGTACGACGGCGTCTACAAGGGCTTCGAGGCCGAGCACGTGCGCTGGGGCAAGGCGAACACCGACTATTTCTACAACCCGCTGATCGGGCCGCAGCGCAAGCTGGAGAACGGCTACACCGTCGGGCGCGACGCCGGCCGGCTGGTGGTGAGTGCGCCCACGGCGGTGCTCGAAGGCGACATCGTGGCCGAGGTGTTCAACGGCGCGCAGCAGACACGCGCACGCGACGCCGCGCTGGACGACGGCTACCGCCAGTCGCAGACGGCGGTGGCGCGCGGCGGCGTGCTCGCGGTGGGGCGCTACGGCGCGCTCGGCCGCATCGACTTGTTCGACACCGACGTGCGCTTCGGCGACGTGGCACCGGTCACGCAGCAGATGGCCGCGGCCGACGCACTGGCCAACGAGCGCATCGGCACGCTGTGGCTCGACGCGGTGCACCTGAATGCGCAGCGCTTGTCGGTGCTCGACATCGGCACGCGCGGCAGCGTGACGGTCGAGAAGGCGCTCACGCTGGCCGACGGCGGACGCATGAACCTGCTCGGCGCGTTCATCGACATCGGCGCCGACGTCACGGTGCGCGGCGGCGCGCTGGAGGCCGGCAATGTCTTCATGTCGCCGGTGGCGGGCGCCCAGCCGCGCGCGCTGGTGAAGGAGGCGGCCTCGTCGGTCACCGTGCGCGACGGCGTCACGCTCGACCTGCGCGGACGCCGCGTCGACGTCGGCACGGCCCCCGAAGACACGGCCACGCTCGCCGCCATCGACGGCGGCACGATGCGCATCGAATCGACGCACGGCGTGACGATCGGGCAGGGCAGCCTGATCGACGTGTCGTCGGGCGCGGCGCTGCTGGCCAAGGGCAAGCAAAGGGGCGGTAAGGGCGGCAACGTGACGCTGGTGGCCGACTCGGCCGCGTCGCCCACCGATGCGAAGGGGCGCCTGTCGCTCGGCGGCGAGATCCGCGGCCATGGCGTGAACGGCGGCGGCACGCTGAAGATCGAAACGGGCCACGCGCTGCTCATCGGCCCCGACCCGGCGCTGTCGGACGCGACGCAGCTCGTGCTCGACGCGTCGCGCCTGCAGTCGGGCTTTTCCACCTACGACTTCAACGGCCATGCGGGCCTCACGGTCGCGCCGGGCGCGCAGCTCGATGTGCTCATGCCGGTCTACCGCATCGCCCCCGGGGCCGGTGCCGACCATGAAGGCGGCATCGCGCTGTCACTGTGGACGCCGCCGCTGCTGCAGCAGGACACGGTGAACCGCCAGGCCGTGCAGCGCCAGGGCGCCGACCTCGTGCTGCGTTCGCAGCGCCGCATCACCGAAGGCGGCAACCTCGCCATCGGCGCGGGCGCGGTGGTGACCGTCGATCCGGGCCGCTCGATCCAGCTGCTCGGCGGTGGCCAGAGCAGCGTCGTGGTGGACGGCCGGCTCAACGCCTGGGGCGGGCGCATCGCCATCGGCATCGAGGCGCCGGCGTTCAACTCGCCGTTGAGCACCTCGCTGCAGCCGCACAGCCGCTCGGTGTGGATCGGCGAGGGCGCGGTGCTCGACGTGGCGGCGCGCGCGCAGACCGGCACCGACGGCGATGGCCGCCGCTACGGCACGGTGCGCAACGGCGGCACCATCTCCATCGGCGGCGCGCTCGACTGGGAGGCCAAGGGCGCGGCCAACGCGCCTGACGTGGCGATCGTCATCCGCCCCGGTGCGCTGCTCGATGCCTCGGGCAGCCATGCGCGCATCGACGTGCCGGCCGTGGGCGGCCTGTGGCGCGAACTCGACGTGGCCAGCGACGGTGGCAGCATCGTGCTCAAGTCGGCGCACAGCCTGTACCTGGACGGCACGCTGCGCGCCCACGCGGGCGGCGCGAATGCGGCGGGCGGCACGCTCGCGGTGGCGCTCGAAGCGCCGGTGTTCTCGAAGATCTACACCGTCGACGACGCGGTGCGGCAGGCGCGCGAGCTGGTGATCTCGCAGGCGCAGCAGCCCAGCGGATTGCCGGCCACCCTCAAGCCGGGCCATGCCGATGCGGCACTGGCCTACGGCAAGGGGCGCCTGAGCGCGGACCAGGTGCGCGACGGCGGCTTCGGCAACCTCTCGCTGCTGGTCAACGGCCTGCTGAGTTTCGACGGCCACGTCGACCTCACGACCGCCCAGAGCCTGCGCCTGTACGCCGGCAGCTTCGCGCTGGCCGACAGCGCGGCCACCGATTCGAGCGTGCGGCTCGCCTCGTCCTACCTGCGGCTGGCCGGCGTGACCGGTGCGCCCAAGCAGGACAACGAGGTGATCTACACCACCACCTGGCGCCACGGCGCATCGACCCGCGCGAGCGAGGCCGCCTTCACGGCCGAGGCCGACCTGATCGACATCCGCGACCGCGTGGGCTTCGGCGCGCACGGCGAGATCGCCATGAAGACCGGCCCCGCGCAGGTGGTGGACCGCCGCGGCTTCGACGCCGTACACATGACCAGCCGCGGCGACCTGCGCCTGCTGGGCGGCACGCCCACGCTCGGCCTGCTCGGCGCGACCACGACCGAGCTGGCGACGCTGGGCGACCTCACGCTCACCGCCGCGCAGATCTATCCCGCCACCGGCGCCAACGCGCAGATCCGCGCGGGCTACGACGAGGGCCGCGTGCTGGACATCCGCCGCCAGGTCGAGGGCGACGTGGCCATGCCGCAGTCGGCATTCGGCACGCTCGCGCTCGGCGGCGGCACGGTGCGCCAGGGCGGCATCGTGCGCGCGCCGCTGGGCAACCTGATCGTGGGGCAGGACGGGCGCAGCACCTTCGAGGCGCGCGCCACCGTGGTCGACCTGCTGCCGGGCAGCATCACCTCGGTCAGCGGCGCCGGCCTGCTCATGCCCTACGGCGGCACGACCGACGGCATCGGCTACAGCGTGGCCGGCGCGCCCATCGACAAGCGCGCCATCGGCAGCAGCGGCATCCTGCTCACGGGCGACAGCGTGGTCGGGCACCAGGGCGCGCTGCTCGACCTGTCGGGCGGCGGCGAGCTCACGGGCGCGGGCTTCGTGAGCGGTCGCGGCGGTTCGGTGGACGTGCTGCGCACGCCGCTGGCCAATGCCAACCCGGCCAACACCTTCAGCAAGGCGGGCAACGGCGTGTACGCCATCGTGCCGGGCTTCCAGGGCGGCTACGCGCCGGTGTCGCCGGACGCGGGCGCGGGCGAGCCGGCCATCGGCCGGCAGGTCACGCTCGATCACGACGTGGGCGGGCTCAAGGCCGGCACCTACACGCTGCTGCCTTCGACCTACGCGCTGCTGCCCGGTGCCTTCCGCGTGGAAGTGGGGGCGCAAAGCGCGCTGCCCGCGACGCCGCTGCCGGCCGGCTACGGCTCGTACGTGGCGAGCGGCTATCTGGGCGTGGCGAACACGGCGGTGAAGTCGTCGCTGGCCAGCCAGCTGGTCGTCACGCCGGCGGCGCTGGTGAAGCAGCACGCCAGCTACAACGAGATGGGCTACGACGCCTTCGTGGTGGCCGACGCGGCACGCCGCGGCGGCGTGCGCGGCGAGATTGCGGCCGACGCCCGCAACCTGCTGCTGGACTACTTCTATTCCAAGCCGAAGGACGGCGTGTCGATGCTGCAGTTCGACGGCACGGCGCTGTTCAACCCGGCGGCCGGCAGCACGGGCTTCGGCGGCACGCTGTCGGCGAAGGGCATCGCCATCGAGGTGACGGCGCCGGGCGCGCAGCGCACGGCCGGGTTCACGGGCGCGTCGCTGCAGGCCGACCAGTTGAATGCCTTCGGCGCGCCACGGATGATCCTGGGCGGCCAGATCGACCTGCCGTATGCCGACAACTACGCAACCTTCAAGTCGAACACTGGCCATGTCGTCGTGCGCAGCGGCGCGACCTTGCGCGGCGCCGAGATCTTCCTCGTGGCCGGCGGCTACGGCGACGGCATCCAGGTGGAGCAGGGCGCGTCGCTGAACACGCTGGGCGCCGGTGCGCCGGCCTACGATTCCACCGACGGCGTGGTGTTCTCGGCGGGCCTGGGCGGGGTGCTGGGCCTGTCGAACGGCTGGATCAACCTGCTGCCGCCCGTCGCCGGGGGGATACCCGCCACGGTCCAGATCGGCGGGTGCCCCAGCGGCGCCTGCACCGGCCACACCACGCTGTACGGCGAGGGCACGCTGGCCGTGGCCACCAACCGCGCGTTCACGATGGCCGACAACGTGCGCTACGGCGCAAAGAACCTGCTGCTGGCGGTGTCCGCGGTCAACCTGGGCAGCGACGCGGCGCTGCAGCAGGCGGCCGCCAACGGCCAGCTGCCGTCGGGCCTGTCGATGAACCAGGGCATCCTGGCGAACCTGCTGGCCGGCAACAAGGGCGAAGGCGTGCCCGCGGTCGAGACGCTGGTGCTGAACGCGCGCGAGTCGGTGAACATCTACGGCGCGGTGTCGCTGGACACGCTCGACCCCGCCACCGGCGTGTCGTCGATCGAACGGCTGGTGCTGGGCACGCCCGCCATCTACGGCTACGGCGGCGCGGGCGACACCGCGAAGATCACGACCGGCGAATTCATCTGGACCGGCCTCACGCCGCGCCCGCCCGGCAACGACGAGATCTTTCCCGGTGGGAACGCACCGGGCGGCGCCATCGGCAGCCTGCTGGGCCACGGCACGCTCGACGTGTCGGCCGCGCGCATCGTGCTGGGGCACGCGCCCAACACGCAACCCGACGCGGGCTACTCGGCGGACCGGCTCGCACTGGGCTTCGGCACGGTCAACCTGAACGCGAGCGAGCGCATCACCGCCAACGGCAAGGGCACGCTGGGCGTGTACCACCAGCAGGGCGCGTACGCGACGGGCAAGGGTTACGACCACACGGGCGGCCAGCTGAACCTGCGCACCCCGCTGCTCACCGGCGAGGCCGGCTCGAACAACCGCATCACGGCGGGCGGCGACATCGTGGTGAGCGCTCCGGCGGGCGCGCAGCCGGCCGGCGATGCGGCGCTGGGCGCGCAGCTGGCGCTCACCGGTCGCAACATCACCATCGACGGCACGGTGGGCCTGCCCTCGGGCAAGCTGCAGCTCACGGCCAGCGGCGACGTGACGCTGGGCGCCGCGTCGCGCATCGACCTCGCGGGCCGCGCCGTGAAGTTCTTCGAGCAGACGCGCTACAGCCGCGGCGGCGACCTGGAGGTGACGAGCACGGCCGGCAACATCGCGCAGGCGGCGGGTTCGGTGATCGACCTGTCGGCCACGCACAACCGCGGCGGCTCGCTGCAGGCGACGGCGCTGGGCGCCGGCGCGGGGCGCATCGACCTGGGCGGACGCATCCTCGGCACCGCGAGCGGCACGTACGACGCGGGCGGCACCATCGTGCCCTACGACGCGGCCGAGATCAGCGTGCGCGGCCAGACCGTGGCCGACTTCGCGGGCCTGAATACGCGCCTCAACGAAGGCGGCGTGACCGGCGCGCGCCGCTTCCAGATCAAGCAGGGCGACCTCGCCATCGGCGACGAAGTGAAGGCGCGCGTGGTCGAGGTCACGCTCGACGGCGGCAGCCTCACGGTGAACGGCCGCATCGACGCCAGCGGCTTCCAGGTGGGCGCGATCCGCCTCGCGGCCAAGGGCGACCTCACGGTGAACGGCACGCTCGACGCGCACGCCACCGGCCTGCGCGTGGACAGCTACGGCAAGATCATCGACAGCCCGAACCGCGCCATCGTCGACCTCACGAGCACGCACGGCACGTTGACGCTGGGCGGCGGTGCGGCCATCGACCTGCGCGCGGGCACGGCCGTGAGCGCGGCGCAGGGCAACGACGGCGCATCGCGCGGCACGCTTGCGCTGAACGCGCCGCGGCGCGGCGACAACGACGTGGCGGTGAACGTCGCCGGCACGCCCGCGATCCAGGGCGCGAAGAGCATCGCGGTCAACGCCTTCCGCACCTACAGCGACGCACCGCTGGCGAGCGCGCCCGACGTCACGGGCCATGTGCCGCAGCTCATCACGCAGAAGTACCTCGACGAGATCGACGGCCACAGCAGCGCCTTCATCGACAAGGCGCTGGCCAACACCTCGCTGTCGGCGCGCCTGGCGGGCCTGGGCAGCTACCACCTGCGCCCCGGCGTGGAGATCGTCAGCAGCACCGGCGAGGGCGACCTGAGCGTGGTCGGCGACATCGACCTCTCGGGCTACCGCTACGGCCCCGGCGCGAACCGCACCGACCCGGCGCGGCGCGGCTTCGGCGAGCCTGGCGTGCTGGTGATCCGCGCGGGCGGCAACCTCAACGTGTACGGCAGCATCAACGACGGCTTCGCACCGCCGCCGGCCACGCCCGACGACAAGGGCTGGTACCTCACCGAGCAGCGCACGAAGTTCGGCACGCCGTTCACGCCCGACGGCGGCGACATCGTCGTGCCGATCGACGGCGTGGTGCTCGACAAGGGCACCGTGTTCCCGAAGGACGCGCTGCTCAACTACGACGTGCCCGCCGAAGCCATGGCGCTGCCGGCCGGCACGGTGCTGCCCGTGACCGTGACGCTGGGCGCGGCCTACACGCTGCCCGCCGGCACGGTGCTGCGCGCCAACGTCTACAACGCCGACGGCAGCGTGCGCCTGAAGGCCGGCACGGTGCTCGGCGAGGCCGTGGTGCTGGACAGCGGCATGAAGCTGGGCGCGGGCACCGCGCTGCGCGCCGAGGCCAGCGTGCAGGCGATGGTGTGGCCCAAGGGCGTGCGCCTGCCGGTCGCGATGAAGGCCGACGGCACCATCGCGCTGGCGCGCGGCGCGGTGATTCCGTCGCTGACCGACGTGCAGCTGCCGAACGACGCGGCCGTCAACCTGCGGCCCGAAGTCGACGGCGTGCAAGGCCGCAACTGGGCCGTGGCGCCGATGCTGGGGCAGGGCGCGACGAGCTGGAGCCTGCAGCTCACGGCCGGCGCCGACCTGGACTCGGCCGACCGCCGCGCGGTCGACCCGGCCAAGCACGGCGCGCTCATCCTGGCCGACAGCCACGCGATGTACAACGTCAAGCTCACGCCGGGCGGCAGCGGCTTCCTGTGGGGTCCGAACGGGCCCATGTGGGGCCACGACGAGGGAACGCCGATGGACCCGCTGGATTTCGAGGCGGGCTACTGCGACTGGGGCGGTGAGGGCACCTGCGTGGTCGACCCGGCGCGCCTTTCCTACTTCTGGGGCCCCAACGGCGACGACTGGGACCCGAGCTTCGTCGAGGGCACGCCGGTGCTGCCCGAATACGTCACGATCTGCGAGTGGGGGCCGGGCATCTGCACGACGGTCATCAACCCCGTCAAGGACGTCACCAAGTACACGCCGCTGTCGCCGATGTTCAGCGTGCTGCGCACCGGCACGGGCGACCTGGGCCTGGCGGCGGCCGGCAACTTCGTCATGGAGTCGCCGTTCGGCGTCTACACGGCCGGCACGCGCTCGGCGCCGCTGCTCGACGCCAACGGCCTCGACCCCTTCAACCTCGCACGCGGCAAGGCCGTCGGCGGCTCGGTGATCGGCCCGCAGACGGCGGACTACAGCGCCGCGCTCGCGGCCTACCAGGCCTGGTACCCCGAGCAGGGCGGCAACCTCGACATCACGGTGGGCGGCAACGTCGTCGGCGACGTCTGGGGCCATTTCGGGGGCGAGCGCGGACAGGCGCCGAGCGCCGCGGTGGGCAGCTGGCTGTGGCGCCAGGGCTCGGGCACGGCCCTGGCCGGCAGCGACCGCATCGCGACGTCGTGGTGGATCAACTTCGGCACTTACGCGCTGCCGGCCGGTGCGCAGGTCAGCACCGACAGCAGCCCCGAGCCCTTCCTGGTGGGCTTCACCGGCATGGGCACGCTGGGCGGCGGCAATCTCACGCTGCGCGCGGGCGGCGACGCGGGCCTCACCACGCGGCTGGGCAACGGCCAGGTCTGGCAGCGCAGCGAGGCCATCGTGGCGGCGGTCGGCAGCACGGGCCGCGTCGACGCCAACGGGCAACTGACGCTCACCGGCGGCGGCGACCTGCAGCTGCGCATCGGCGGCGTGGTCAATCCGAACCTGGCCGCGGCGCAGTACGGCAGCTCTGGCACCAATACGCAGTACCAGGACCTCAACGGCGCCCTGGTCAACCTGCGCGGCGCGGCCACCGTGTCGGCCTCCGCCATCGGCGGCGTCGAGGTGCGCTACCGCAAGTACGCGTTCTCGCTGCCGGGCCAGGAGGGCGATGTGAAGGACACGCGCCCCATCGACCCCTTCACCCCGACCATCGGCGTCGGCAATGCCGGCATCGTGCTCGTGCCGGGCGATTCGGCGATGTACCTGGACACGCCGGGCGACCTGGTGCTCACCAGCGTGGCCGACGCGGGCCGCGCGCGGGTGCCGAACAGCTCGGCATTCAAGCTGGGCGGCACCGAGTACGGCATCGGCCAGGGCTGGTTCACGCTGTGGACCGATCGCACCGCGATCAACCTGTTCAGCGCGGGCGGCAACCTCACGCCCGGCACCGACCTGGCGAACAGGGAGGCCGCCGGCCGGTACCTGGGCAGCATCAACATGAGCGACAACGTCACGGTCTACCCGTCGATCCTGCGCGCGACGGCGGCCTCGGGCAGCCTGTACTTCGGCTTCTCGGCCACGCCCGCCACGCAGGCGCCCGGCCGTGCGCTGGTGCTGGCGCCGTCGCCGTCGGGCGCGCTCGAGTTCCTGGCGGGCAACTCGCTGTTCGGCGGCGGCTATCCGGTGGGGATGTCGGGCGCGGTCACGCCGCTGCCCACGCCCTGGGCGCCCGCCTTCGTGGGCTACAACTCGCGCCAGCAGCCGGTGGTCTACAACACCAGCCCGGAGGGCTCGATGGTCGGATCGCCCGGCGTGCCGAACTACGGGGTGGTCGACAACCACCCTCTGTTCGCCTTCGGACCGGACACGCTGGGCGCCCGCGCGCTGCACGCAGCCGATGCGCCGCCCTCGCTGTTCTACGCCGTGCGCGGCGACATCCTGGGCCTGGCCAGTGGCACGGCGCGCAAGGTGCAGGCCAGCGGCGAACCCGCGCCCGAGATCTGGTACCGCTCGGCCGCGCCGGCACGCATCCGCGCCGGGCGCGACATCGTCGGCACCGAGGCGCTGATCGTGAACAACGACCCGCGCGACGTGTCGCTGGTGCAGGCCGGGCGCGACATCCTGTACGCGAACCTGCAGGTGGCGGGCCCCGGCACGCTGGAGGTGTCGGCCGGCCGCCACATCACGCAGGACGACCGCGCCAGCGTGGTGAGCCGTGGTGCGCTGGCCGAGGGCGACACGCGCCCCGGCGCAAGCATCGCGATGATGGCCGGCATGGGCCCGATGGGCGTGGGCGGGCCGGACTTCTCGGCCATCGCCGACCGCTACCTCGACCCCGCGAAGCGCGCCGAGTCGGGCCCCGGCCAGTCGCTGGCGAGCCAGCCGGGCCGCGTGGTGAAGACCTACGACGCCGAGCTGGGCGCATGGCTCAAGGAACGCTACGGCTTCGTCGCCACCAGCGCCGACGCGAAGGACCCGGGCAGCGCGCTCGCGTACTTCAAGGCGCTGGCGCCCGAGCAGCAGCGCGTGTTCCTGCGCGGCGTGTACTTCGCCGAGCTGCGTGCGGGCGGGCGTGAGTACAACGACGTGGACGGCCCGCGCTACGGCAGCTACCTGCGCGGGCGCGGCATGATCGCCACGCTGTTCCCCGACCTCGACGCGGCAGGCCAGGAGATCGTGCGCACCGGCGACATCATCCTGTACGGCCCCTCGGGCGTGCACACCGACTTCGGCGGCGACATCCAGATGATGGCGCCGGGTGGGCAGATCGTGGTGGGCGTGCAGGGCGCGGTGCCGCCGGGCAGCGCGGGCGTGATCACGCAGGGCATGGGCCACATCCAGCTGTTCAGCGAAGGCAGCCTGCTGCTGGGCCTGTCGCGCGTGATGACCACCTTCGGCGGCGACGTGCTGGCCTGGTCGGAGCAGGGCGACATCAACGCGGGCCGGGGCTCCAAGACCACGCTGGTCTACACGCCGCCCAAGCGCGTGTACGACAACATCGGCAATGTGAAGCTGTCGTCGCAGGTGCCCAGCTCGGGCGCCGGCCTGGCCACCTTGGCGCCCATCGCCGAAGTGCCGGCGGGCGACATGGACCTGATCGCGCCGCTGGGCACCATCGATGCGGGCGAGGCGGGCATCCGCGTGTCGGGCAACGTGAACCTCGCGGCCCTGCAGGTGGTGAACGCGGCCAACATCCAGGTCAAGGGAGAATCGGCCGGCCTGCCGGTGGTGGCCTCGGTGAACGTGGGCGCGCTCACCAACGCCAGCGCGGCGGCCTCGCAGGCCGTGGGCGCGGCGCAGGAGGCGATGCAGCGCGAACGCGCGGCGGCGCGCCAGGCGCTGCCGTCGGTGTTCTCGGTGCGCGTGCTGGGCTTCGGCAACGAGGCCGCCGACGGCGCGGCCGCGCCGGCCGATGCGGGCCGCGCCGCGGCGCGTCCGGTGGGCTACGACGCGCACAGCCCGGTGCAGGTGCTGGGGCGCGGGCCGCTGGGCGATGCGCAGAAGACGAAGCTCACGGCGCAGGAGCGGCGTCTGCTGGGGCAGTGAGAGGGAAGGGCGGCAGATGAAATTTTTGTGACAAACGACATTCCGGGGCGCGCAGTTCCGTCTTTGTCTCAGAGCTTTCGTGACTGTCCGATGCCCCCTCTGCTGTTGTCTTCTGCCGGCCCCCGCCCGCGCCCGTGGGCGTCGTTCTTGCTGGCCACGGCGTTCGCCGTCCTGGCCGGCGCGGCCCATGGCACGCCGCCCGAGGCCAATGCCAGCGGCGTGTTCCTCAACGCCGCCGGCGACGTGCTGACCGCGCGCCATGCGGTGGCGGACTGCCGTTCGCTGTTCGCCCTCAAGGACGCGCAGGTGGCGCAGGCCCGGGTGATCGCAGAGAGCGCCGAACTCGACGTCGCGGTGCTGCGCACCACCCTCACGCCGTACCTGCACGCCACGCTCGCGGCGGACGCGCGCACGCCGGCCCCGGGCAGCGTGGGCGTGTTCACCGAGGCCTACGCGGTGCTGCAGCGCATGCCCGACCGCGCGGCGTTGCTCAGCAACGCCATGACCGTGCCCGGCGTGGAAGGGTTGCAGCTGCTGTCGGGCGTGCAACCCGGCGCCAGCGGCAGCGCGGTGCTGGGCGCCGACGGGCTGCTGCTCGGCGTGGTGGTCGAGCGTGTCGCCGCCGCGCCGCATGCCTCGGGCATGGTGCTCAGCCGCGCGGCCTCGGCCGCGGGCGTGGCGGGCGGCGTGACGCGGGTGCGCGCGGTGCCGGCGGCGCGCCTGCGCGACTTCCTGGACGCCCACGGTATCGCCTACACGCAAAGCCGCGAACCGCAGCTCGGCCCGCAGCAGTCGCCCGCCGCGCGGGCCTCGACCCTGTCGGTCGGCGTGCTGTGCGGCTGAGCGTCCTTCTTCGACTTTTTTTCATTGGAACTCCCATGACCTCTTCTTCCGGCAAGATCCGCGGCTGGCGCCGTCTGCGCCTGGCGCTCGGCGGGCTCGGCCTGGGGCTGTCCGCCGCTGCCGCGCCCCTGGCCGCATCGGCGCAGGCCCAGCCGCAGGTGCCGCAGCACTGGATCAGCTACGCCAACCTCGCGAGCAACCAGCTGCAGTCGTCGCTCAGCGACCCGGCCAGCGACACCGTGGTGCGCCTTCACACGTGGATGCAGGACCGCATGCTGAAAGAAGGCCAGCCCGTGCCGCCCGCGCCGGTGGTGGTGCGCGTGTGGGTCGCGGCCAGCGGCAAGGTCGAGCGTGTGGCCTTCGAGTCGCTGGGCGATGCGCAGGCCGACACCGACCTGCGCGCGCTGCTCACCGCGCAGCCGCTGGCCGAGCCGCCGCCGCGCGACATGCGCCAGCCGATGGTGCTGCAACTCACGCTGAGCTTTGTCGCGCGCACCTGACCGATCGCGGCGCCTTTGCGTGGCGCTGCTGGGCCTTGCGGCTGCAGTGCCGCTGCACGCCGCCATGCCATGGCCCGTGCCGGGGCTCGCGGCGCTGGTGAAGGCCTTCGGGCCTGCCGTGGTCCACATCGGCGTGGAGCGGCCGTCGGTGCCGGCGCGCCGCTTCAGCGACCGCTGGTTGCTGCGCGCGCCGCCGGCCGAGACCGACGAAAGCAGCCTGGGCAGCGGCTTCCTCGTGAGCGCCGACGGGCTCATCCTCACCAACGCGCACGTCGTCGCGCACGGCACGCAGATCCGCGTGAAGCTGCCCGACCGGCGCGAGTTCCGGGCGCGGCTCATCGGTCTGGACGCACCGGCCGACGTGGCCTTGCTGAAGATCGACGCGACCGGCCTGCCCACGGTGCGCATCGGCGACCCGGCGGACGTGGAGCCCGGCGACGGCGTGGCGGCCATCGGCTCGCCCTACGGCTTCGGCAACTCGGTGACGGCCGGCATCGTCAGCGCCAAAGGGCGGCTGCTGCCGGGCGCGGAGTCGATGCAGTTCTTGCAGACCGACGTGCCGATCAACCCCGGCAATTCGGGCGGGCCGCTGTTCAACCTGCGCGGCGAGGTGATCGGCATCAACTCGCGCATCTACAGCCGCAGCGGCGGCTACCAGGGGCTGTCGTTCGCCATTCCCATCGACGCCGCCATGCGCATCAAGGACCAGCTGCTGGCCACCGGCACCGTCACGCGCGGGCGCATCGGCGTGTCCGTGCAGGAGGTGGGGCAGGCGCTGGCCGACACCTTCCGCCTGCCGCGCCCGGCCGGCGCGCTGGTGACCGACGTGGAGCCGCGCGGCGCGGCGGCGCGCGGCGGGCTGAAGACCGGCGACGTGATCCTGTCGGTGCAAGGCCGCGAGGTGGTGCAGGCGGCCGACGCGCTCGGCTTCATCGCCGAGCAGGTGCCGGGGCAGCGCGCGCGTCTCATGGTGTGGCGCGACCGCGCCGAGCACGTGGTCGAGGTGAAGGTGGAGGGCTACGACACGCCGCGCCTGCAGGGCGAGGCGGCGGCAGCGGCCTCGGTGCCTTCGCGCCTGGGCTTCGCGGTGCGCCCGCTGGCGCCGGCCGAGCGGCAGTTCCTGCGTGTCGAGGGCGGGCTGCTGGTGCAGCGCGTGAACGTCGCGGCGTCGCGCGCGGGCGTGCAGCCGGGCGACGTCATCCTGGCGCTCAACGGCCAGCCGATTGACAGCGCCGAAGCCCTGGCCCAGGCGCTGGAGGGGGCCGACGGCACGGCGGCGTTGCTGGTGCAGCGCGCGGGGGCGCGGATCTTCGTGCCGATCTGCGCGCAGGCCGGATCGCCGAAGTGCTGAGAAGGCCTCGCGCTGACCGGCCAAGTCATCCGAACGTCATGCAGCGAACCTAGCATCCGCTTCGACATGCCCCCCGGGCCGTGGCTTTCGCCGGGCGTATCGAACTCATGCGGCATGCACCTCCTTCTTTTCCTCTCGTCTCCCTGGCCGGCATCGCGCTGGTCGCCTGCATGACCGGGCCGTGGATGAGCGCTCGCGCGCAGTCCGATGCGGCGCCGCTTCGGCCGCAGGCGGCGCGCATCGCCTTCGACATCGCGGCCCAACCGCTGGCCGCGGCGCTGGAGCAGTACGGCCGCGCGACCGGCCTGCCGGTGTTCTTCGATGCCGAACGCGTGGCCGGACGCCAAGCCGCGCCCGTGCACGGCCTGTTCGATGCGCAGGCCGCCCTCGATGCGCTGCTCGCGGGCACGGGCCTGGTTGCCGACGACGCCGGCGTGGGGACCACGACCGCCTTCGTGCTCCGGCTCACTCCGGCTGTGCCTGCGCCGGCACGTCCGACTGATGCGGTGCAGGCCGCGCCCGCCACCACGCACCGCGGCTACGACGGGCTGGTCCAGACCCGCATCTGGGAAGCCCTGTGCGCCCACCCGCGCGCAGCACCGGGCGGCTACCGCGCGGCGATGCGTTTCGTGATCGACGGCACCGGCCGCATCGCCCATGCCTTCCTGCTGCACACCAGCGGCGAGCGCGCGCGCGACGACGCCATCCTCGACACCCTGCGGCAGCTGCGCATCGACCGCGCGCCGCCGCCGGACATGGCGCAGCCGCTCACGATGCTGATCCTGCCGCGCTCGCAGACGCCCGGGCTCGAGTGCCCGGTGCGGCACTGACGCCACCGCCATGCCCGAGAACGCGCTGCCCGCGTTGCGCGACTTCCTGGTCGCGCGCTACGACGAGCTCAAGCAGCGGCTCGCGCGGCGGCTGGGCAACGCCGAGCGCGCCGGCGACGCGCTGCAGGACACCTGGCTGCGCCTGGAAAGCCGCGACGACATCGACGGCGTGCACGACCCCGCCGCCTACCTGCTGCGCGTGGCCGTCAACCTGGCCTACGACCAGGTCGCGAAGCAGGGGCGCCTGGCCACGTCGGACGAGATCGAGGCGCTGCTCGACGAAACGCCCGACCCCGCGCCGGGGCCCGCGCAGATCGCGCAGGACCGCGCGGAGCTGGCCACGCTGCGCGCGCTCATCGAGCGCCTGCCGCCACGGCGTCGGCAGGTGCTGGTGATGGTGCGCTGGCAGCACCTGCCGCAGCGCGAGGTGGCGGCGCGGCTCGGCATCTCGCTGCGCACGGTGGAGAAGGAGCTCAAGGAAGCGCATGACCACATCGCCGCCCGCATGGGCCGGGCGGACCGCACACCCGACGCGAAGGAGCCGCATGAAAAATAAAGTGCGGTTCACCGCCTCGAGAGCCGTCTCATGGGTATGCGACATCTTTCAACGCGCGCGGGTTGACGCCCCGATGACCCCGTCCGACGCCCACGCCCAGGCCTTGCGCGAAGCGCAGGCATGGCTGCGCCGGCTGTCGTCCGGCGCGGCCACGCAGCACGACGTCGAGGGCTTTCGCCGCTGGCGCGATGGCAATCCCCTGCACCAGCCTGCGCTCACGCAGGCCCGGCGCCTGTGGCAGGCGCTCGACCCGGCCATCGGCGGCATGCCGGCCGAGGTCCAGCGAGCTCCCGTGCTGTCGGCGCGGCCGGTGGCTGCGCGCCGCGCGTTCCTCGGCGCGGCGGTGGGCGCGGCCGGGGCCGCGGGCGTGGCGGTGGTCTCTCCGCCGCTGGGCCTGTGGCCGTCGCTCGGCGAGTGGAACGCCGACTACCGCACGGCCACCGGCGAGCAGCGCGCGGTGCAGGTGGCCGAGGGCGTCGACCTGGTGCTCAACACGCAGACCAGCGTGCAGCGCCGCAGCGTCGAGGGCCGCGTCGTCGGCATCGACCTGATCGCGGGCGAGGCGGCGGTCGATCTGGTGGCCGGGCCGCAGCCCTTCGGCGTCGTGGCGGGCGCGGCCCGCAGCGAGGCGCAGGCCGGCCGCTTCGAGGTGCGCTACCTCGCGGGCCGGGGCTGCGTGACCTGCCTCGAAGGGCGCGTGCGCGTCACGCACGCGAAGGGCACGCGCGAACTGCAGGCCGGCGAGCAGGTGCTGTACGACGCGGGTTCGCTCGGGCCGGTGGCGGCTGTGGCCACCCGCGAGGCCTCGGCCTGGCGCAGCGGCGTGCTGGTGTTCCGGCAGACGCCGCTGGCGCACGTGATCGAGGAGATCAACCGCTATCGGCCGGGCCGCGTGGTGTTGCTGGCGCAGCGCCTGGCCGGGCGCGAAGTCAGCGGGCGTTTCGCCATCGCTTCGCTCGACACGGTGCTGGTGCAGATCCAGCGCTCGTACGACCTTGAAGTGCGTGCACTGCCGGGCGGCGTGCTGCTCCTTAGCTGATGAATGTGACAGCCTGATTGGCCCTCGCGTGCACTCAGGATTGGTCCAAAAAGTTAGCGGTTTTGTTTGCGTCTGTCGGTCTGTCCAGTAAGGGGCACGGATTCCGTGCCGGTGCATTTCATTCTTTACTGGGCGTCAGATGAACACACACGAGGGACACCGCAGCCGCCGCCAGGGCGCTGCCGTGCAGGCGAGGAGCTTCCGGATTTCGCCGCTGGCACAGGCCATGGCGCTGGCACTGGCCGCCGGAGCCGCCGCCGCGCCGGCCCATGCGCAGCGCGCCTTCAGCCCGAGCTGGTTCAACGCCAAGGGCGCGGCGCAGGCCACGGCCACGGCCACCGGCCTGATGCCCAACGGGCTGCCGGCGGCGCAGCTCACGAGCCCGCTCGCGCAGCAGCAGCGCGCGAGCGAGCAGCTGCAGCAGTCCATCGGCAACCTGAACCTCGCAGCGCGCGGCATCGCGGCGCAGCAGGCGGCACAAGCGGCCGCGCGGCGCGCCGCGCAGAACGACCCCTCGGTGCCCGACGGCCTGGCCGAAGGCGGCCTGAAGGTCGACACGAATTCGCTGACTGCCGGCTGGTCGAATGCGCGCGCGCTGACCGGCGATTCGCAGCGGCAGGTCGACGGCCGCACGGTCGTCACCGTCGAGCAGACGGCCGACAAGGCCATCCTGAACTGGGAGACTTTCAACGTCGGGCGCAACACCACCGTGGCCTTCGCGCAGCGCAAGGACTGGGCGGTGCTCAACAAGGTGAACGACCCGCAGGCGCGGCCTTCGCAGATCCAGGGGCAGATCAAGGCCGACGGCACGGTGATGGTCGCCAACCGCAACGGCATCGTGTTCAGCGGCAGCAGCCAGGTCGACACGCGCAACCTCGTGGCCGCGGCGGCGCAGATCGACGACGCGCAGTTTCAGGCCCACGGCGTGTACGCCAACGGCAGCGCGCCCAACTTCAAAAACGCGCAAGGCCGTGTCGAGGTGCAGCCCGGCGCACGCCTTTCCACGCCCGCGCCGGGCTCGGCCACGCAGGGCGGCGGCTATGTGCTGCTGCTGGGCAGCGAAGTGCACAACGCCGGCGAGATCGCCACGCCCGGCGGGCAGACGATGCTCGCGGCGGGCGACCACTTCACCATCCGCAAGGGCGTGGGCACCGACGGCAACCTGGGCTCGACCACGCGCGGCAACGAAGTCGCGGTGACGCTGGACACGAACAGCCCGGCGGGCACGGTGCGCAACACCGGGCTGATCCAGGCGACCACCGGCGACGTCACGCTGGCCGGGCGCGAAGTGGTGCAGGGCGGCGTCGTCCTTTCCAGCACCTCGGTCAACGCACGGGGCACGGTGCATCTGAACGCGATTGGCGCCACGGGCAAGGTCGCGCTCGGCGAAGGCAGCACCACCGCCATCGTGCTCGACACCGGCGGCGCGACCGCGCTCGACAGCCAGCGCGCCGGGCTCATGGCGCCGGCGGTCCAGCTGGGCACCGGCAGCATCGTGCTGGCGGGCAACGACCGCCGCGACCTGTCGCGCGTCGAAGTCGCCAGCGGCGGCACGGTCGAATTCCAGGCCGGCTCGCTCACGCTGGCCACCGGTGGCCAGGTGGTGGTCGACGCGAAGCAGCGCAGCCTCGTGCGCGAGGGCGCACGCATCGACGTGTCGGGCGCGGTGGGCGTGAAGCTCGCGATGGAATCCAACAACATCAAGATCAACGTGCAGGGCAACGAGCAGCGCGATGCGCCGCTCAACCGCGACAGCAAGAACCTCAACAACAACGACCTGTGGATCGACCGGCGCTCGCTGGTCTTCGTGCCCGGCGGCACCGGCGGCTACCAGGGCGAGCGCTGGTACACCGGCGGTGGCCTGCTCGAGGTGGGCGGCTACCTCGGCACGCAGGCGCACGGCGTGGGCGAGTGGATGGCGCAGGGCGGCGTGGTGGGCTTCAGCGGCGGCGAGCTGGTCACGCAGCGCGGCGCGAGCATCAACATCTCGGGCGGCACGCTCGACGTGCTCACGGGCAGGCTCAACCAGAGCTGGCTCAAGGGCGCCGACGGGCGGCTGTACGAAGTGTCGAAGGCGCCGGGCGACCTGCGCTACACGGGCGTCTACAAGGGCTTCGAAGACGAGCACGCGCGCTGGGGCAAGAAGACGACGGGCTTCTTCTACAACCCGCTGATCGGCCCGCAGACGCGGCTGGAAAGCGGCTACACCGTGGGCCGCGATGCCGGCCTGCTCATCGTCGGCACCCAGGCCGCGGTGCTCGAAGGCGCGATCGTCGGCGAGACCTTCCAGGGCGACCGGCAGACGCAGGCGCGGCAGGCCGGGCTCGATGGCTACCAGCAGTCGACCGGCGCGGCGGCGCAGCGCGGGCAGCTCGTCGTGGGCCGCTACGACGCGTACTACGACAAGACGGCCGGTGCGATCCACCGGCGGCTCGATGCAGCGGGCATCAAGAACGTGGTGCTCGGCGACACGGCCGAAGGCATTGCGGCGGGGCTCGACCTCTCGACGGTGTTGCCCGCGGAGCGCCGCGACACGCTGGTGCTCGATGCGACGCAGCTCAGCGGCTTTGGCCTGGGCGCGGTGCGCATCGCGGCCACCGACAGCATCGCGGTCGACAAGGCGCTGCAGGTCGGCGACGGCGGCCACCTCGTGCTGTACAGCCCGAACGTGAAGGTCAACGCCGACCTCGTCGCGCGCGGCGGCGGCATCCAGCTGGGCAACGTGCTCGAACAGGTCAGCCTCAACTACCTGAAGGACACGAGCACGCTCACCGCGCCCGACGGCGGCACGACCTCGGTGGTGCTCGCGGGCGGCGCGACGCTCGACACCCGCGGCCTGTGGACCCATCTGCTGACGAACCCGGCCGACGCGGGCGGCGTGGCCTACCGCAACGGCGGCAGCGTGTCCGTGCGCAGCACCGGCGACGTGGTGCTGGGCACCGGCAGCGTCATCGACGTGTCGTCCGGCGCGGCGCTGTTGTCGAAGGCCAAACAGCAAGGCGGCAAGGGCGGCAGCGTCACGCTCGAGGCGGACGGCTTCAACACGGGCAGCGGCCATGTCGCGCTCGACGGCGCGGTGCTGCGCGGCCACGGCGTGGACGGCGGCGGCACGCTGACCGTGCAGACGATGCGCGTCGCCATCGGCGACACCTCGGGCACGGCGCAGGCCGACACGTTGATGCTCGACGCCGGCTTCTTCGACAAGGGCTTCAGCCGCTATGCGCTCATCGGCAACCACGGCCTCACCGTGGCCGACGGTGCGCGGATCGACGTGACGATGCCGGTGTACCGCTTCGGCGCCCACGCGCAGGACATCGCCACCGGCAGCCGTCCGGCCGACGCGCTCGAGGTGTGGACGCCGCCGCTCTACCAGGAAGACGCCACCCAAGCGGTGCTCACGCAGCGCAAGGGCGCGAGCCTGTCGCTGCAGGCCGGCACGACGACCACGCTCGCCAAGGAGCTGCCGACGGTGCAGGCCGTGGTGGGCAAGGGCGCGGCGATTCATGTCGACCCGGGCCAGGCCATCGAGGTGCGCAGCGCCGGCCAGCTCACGGTGGACGGCACGCTGCGCGCGAACGGCGGGCGCATCGTGCTGAAGACGGTGGACATCACCGACCTCGAGGCCGACATTGCCAATGCAACGGCCCATGCCCGCTCGATCTGGATCGGCGGGCAGGCGGTGCTCGATGCGTCGGCACATGCGGCCACCGCCACCGACACCACCGGCAAGCGCTACGGCCTGGTGCGCGACGGCGGCAGCATCGTGGTCGGCGGCGAGATCGATCCGGTGGGAAGCAAGGCCACCGCGTCGCAGAACTTCGTCGTCGTGCGCCCGGGCGCGTTGCTCGATGCCTCGGGCACGCATGCGGTGCTCGACGTGCCCGGCCTGGGCGCCACCGATGTCGCCAGCAACGGCGGCAGCATCTCGCTCGCGTCGTACAACGGGCTGCAGCTGGACGGCACCCTGCGCGCCGTCGCGGGCGGCGAGCGCGCGGCCGGCGGTACGCTGGCCGTGGTGCTCGGCACGCCGGGCCTGCGCCTGCACCTGGACCCGCTGCAGCAGGCGGAAGACCGCGTGCGCCGGCACCGCGTGCTGGTGCTGGGTGTGGAACAGGGCGCACCGCTTGCGCCCGACACTCTGCAAGCCGGCGTCGACGACGGGGCCCTCGCCTACGGTCAGGGCCGGCTGGGCACCGACACGGTCCGGCGCGGCGGCTTCGATACCCTCTCGCTGTTTGCAGGCTCCACGCTCGCCTTCGAAGACGGCGTCGACCTGCGCATGCGGCAGGGCCTGCAGATCTACGCCGGCGGCCTCGCGCTCGGCACGAACGCACCCGATGACGCGCACGTGGCGCTGTCGGCCGCGCACGTGCGGCTGGCCGGCGCGATGCCGTCGTTCACGCGTGAAGTCCTGAGGGCGCCCCTCGCCGAAGGCGGTGTGGTGCGCGTGCCGTCCGGCGCCCGCCTCGATGTGGCCGGCGACCTGATCGACATCCGCGACGGCATGGGCTTCGGCGTCAATGGCAAGGTCCCCGTGCTCGACAGCGCGAGCGAGTCGCCCACGGTCGACCTGGCCGCCTTCGGCCATGTCACGCTGGCCAGCACGGGCGACATGCGCTTTCTGCAAGGCCGACAGGACGTCGGCGTTTCCACGAGCCTGGTCGTGCCCGGCAGCCTGACCCTGCGCGCCGCGCAGATCTACCCGGCCACGGGCGTGGTGGCGCTGGTGTCCGCGGGCCTGGCGCCGGACGGCACCTACCGGCCGGACACGGTGCTGCGCATCGAGGGCACGGGTGCGAGCCCGGAGGTGCCGTACTCGGCCTTCGGCGACCTGTCGCTGCGCGCCGGCGTCATCGAGCAGGGCGGCGTGGTGCGGGTGCCGCTCGGGCAGCTGACGCTCGGCGATGCGCTCACCACGCAGGTCAGGCTGCTGCCAGGCAGCCTCACCTCGGTGAGCGGCGAGGGGCTGGATATGCCCTATGGCGGCACGGTCGACGGCATCAACTACCTGTACGACGGCAAGCAGGTCAAGCTCACCGGCGTGGGCGCGGGCGACACCTACAAGCGCAACCAGACGATCGGCCTCACGTTCATGGGGGCCAGTGTGCAGGGCCAGGAAGGCGCCACGCTGGACCTGTCGGGCGGCGGCAACCTCCGGGGCGCGGGCTTCGTGAGCGGACGCGGCGGCTCGACCGACGCGCGCTTCAGCCCGCTGATGCAGGTCGGCGCCCGCGGCGGCTTCACGCTGCCGGGGCTCGCGACCAACCCCGTGTATGCCATCGTGCCCGGCGTGCAGCCGGCAGTGGCACCCACCGGCGCGGAGAAGGGCGCGGTCGATCCGCTCGTGGGTCAGCACATCACCATCGGCGCCGGCGTGCCGGGTCTGCCCGCGGGCACCTACACGCTGATGCCCTCGACCTATGCGCTGCAGCAAGGCGCCTTCCGCGTGGAGCTGAACGGCGCGGCCGGCCTGGGCGCGCCCACCGGCACGCTGGCGATGCGCAACGGCTCGTGGCTCACGGCCGCGCAGCTGGGCGTGGGCCGCACCGGCATCGGCGACACGCTGTTCCGTCAGGCGATCGTGACTTCGGGCGAGGTGCTGCGCAGCTACTCGCAATACAACGAGATGGGCTACGGCGACTTCGTGCGCGCCGACGCGCTGCGCGTGGGCGTGCCGCGCGCCATGCTGCCGGCGGACGCGCGCAACCTGCACCTGAAGCTCGCGCCCGGTGCGGGCGCCGAGGCCTTGCGCTTCGACGGCACGGCGCGCTTCCAGGTGGGCGAGGGCGGGCGGGGCGGTTCCGTGGTGGCCACGAGCAGCGAGGAGCAGCTCGGTCTCGAGATCGTCGCGGCCGGCGCGTCGGCGACGGCGGGCTTCCAGGGCGTCACGCTGGATGCGGGCGCGCTCAGTGGCATGGGCGCGTCGCGCCTGGTCATCGGCGGGTTGCAGGGCGCCGACTATGGGCAGAGCGGCAACGTCATCCAGACCGGCGACGGCGGGCAGAGCGTGGTGCTGCGCCAGGGGGCGGTGCTGTCCGCACCCGAGGTGTTCCTGGCCGCGGTGGGCGCGACCGAGGGCACGCCGCTCGGCGTGGTCGTTGAGCAGGGCGCGCGCATCCACACCCTGGGCCGTGGCAAGGCCGCCTACGATGCCGGCGACGGCTTCGTCTACGCCGCGACCGGCCAGATGCTGATGGTCTCCAACGGCCGGGTGAGCACGCTGCCGGTGCCGCAGACCCAGGCCACGTCGGACAACCGCAGCCTGCAGATCGGCGTGTGTGCCAGCGCGTCGTGCAGCGGGCAGACCGAGCTGTATTCCGAAGGCACCATCGCCATGGTGACACCCGACCGCTTCGAGATGAACGAGGCGGTGCGCTACGGCACGCGCCACCTCACGCTGGCGGTGCGCGGCATCAACGTGGGCGACAGCGCCGCGCTGGCCGCCGCCGCGCAGAACCACACGCTGCCTCCGGGACTGGCCATGAGCCAGGCCCTGCTCGACCGCCTGCTGCGCGGCGACCGGCAGTACGGCGCGCCCGCGCTCGAAACGCTGGAGTTGAGCGCCAGCGGCGGCGTCAACTTCTTCGGCACCGCGGCGCTGGACACCATCGACCCCGCCACCGGCAAGGCGACGATGGCGCAGCTGGTGCTGGCCACGCCCGCCATCTACGGCCAGGGCGGCGCGGGCGACGTGGCCACCATCCGCACCGGCCGCCTGGTGTGGCAGGGCGCGACCACGGCGCCGTCGGCCGTGGTGCTCGGTGGCGCGGGCACCGGCGGCGGCACGCTGAACATCGAGGCCGAGCACATCGAGTTCGGCTACGGCCCCCACAGCCAGCCGAGCGGCCTGGAAGACGCGGGTCGCCTGGTGCTGGGCTTTGCCGACGTGAACCTCAAGGCCTCCGAGCGCGTGAGCGCCAACCACAAGGGCAGTCTCTCGGTCTACCAGTCGCAGGGCGCGTACGAAGCGGGCAAGGGCTACGCGTACAGCGGCGGCAACCTGAGCATCGTGGCGCCGCTGCTGACGGGCGAGGCGGGCTCGGTGAACCGCATCACGGCGGGCGGCACGCTGCGCGTGGCCGCACCCGCGGGCGCGCCGGCGGCGGCCACCGGCGATGCCGCGCTGGGCGCCGAGCTGAGCCTGCGCGGGCGCGACGTGACGCTCGACACCGCCGTGGCGCTGCCCAGCGGCAAGCTCACGCTGGGTGCCGAAGGCGACCTCGTGCTGACCGACCGCGCGGTGCTCGACCTGTCGGGCCGCCAGGTGGTGTTCAACGACGTGAGCAAATACAGCGCCGGCGGCGACGTGGTGCTCGAAAGCCTGCACGGCAACCTGCGGCAGGCGGCGGGTTCGGTGATCGACATCTCGGCGAAGAACAACCGCGCCGGCACGCTGAAGGCGATGGCGCTCGACGATACCGCCGGCACGGTCGACCTGCAGGGCCGCATCCTCGGCGCGAGCAGCGGCCACTACGACGCGGGCGGCACGCGGGTGCCGTTCGCGGCGGGCAGCGTGGACGTGCGCGCGCGGCAGCTCGGCGACGCCGAGTTCGCGGCGCTCAACCAGCGCCTGAACGACGGCGGCGTGTTCGGCGCGCGCAGCTTCCAGCTGCGCCAGGGCGACCTTGTCATCGGCGACGGCCTGAAGGCCGGCGAGGTGAACGTGTCGCTCGACAACGGCAGCCTCACCGTCACCGGCACCATCGACGCGAGCGGCGAGCGCGTGGGCCGCATCAGCCTGGCCGCGAAGCACAACCTCACGCTGGCCGGCAGCGCGGTGCTCGATGCGCACGGCCGCACGCTGCGCGTGGACAGCCACGGCCAGATCATCGATTCGCCGAACCGCGCGATGGTCGAACTCACGTCGAACGACGGCCAGCTCACGTTGGCCTCGGGTTCGCGCATCGACCTGCGCCACGGCACCGACGCCACGGTGGGCGGCGAACCGGGTCAGAACGACGGCAGGGCGCGCGGCACGCTGGAACTCAACGCGGGCCGCACCGGCGAGACCGTCGGCGACATCCGCATCGATGCCAGCGGCACCCTCGCCATCGACGGCGCGCGCTCCATCGCCGTGAACGGCATGTGGCGCTACGACGATGCACGCTTCGGCACCGACGCCGCGGCCACCGGCCGGCCCTACCAGGTCATCGACCAGGCGTACCTCGACGCCAAACACCTGCAGAGCACGGCCTTCATCGACCACGCGCTGGCCAACGGCGCGCTGATGAACGGCAAGCTCTCGGGCCTGAACAACGCGCGCTATGCCGACGCCTTCCACCTGCGCCCCGGCGTGCAGATCGTGAGCAAGACACCCGACGGCGACCTGGTGGTGCAGGGCGACATCGACCTGTCGGGCTACCGCTACGCCAGCGCCAATCCGCACACGCAAAAGACCGGCGTGTACGGCTCGGGCGAGGTGGGCACGTTGGCCCTTCGCGCGGGCGGCAACCTCGACATCTTCGGCAGCATCAACGACGGCTTTGCGCCACCGCCCGCCACGCCGGACGACGGCGGCTGGCTGCTGCTGCCGGGCGTCAACCTGCTGCGCGGCGACACCGTGCTGCCGCGCGGCGGCGTGGTGCTGGCCGACGGCACGACCTTCGAGGGGGGCGCCGGCACCCTCAACTACGACCTGCCGATCAAGTCGACGCTCTTCGTGGCCGGGCAGGTGATGCCGGTGGCCAGCGTGCTGGCCAAGGCGCTCGAACTGAAGGTGGGCACGGTGCTGAGCGCCGACGTGCGCAACGCCGCGGGCGCGCTGCTGTTCGCGGCGGGCAGCATCGTGAGCGGCGCCAAGGTGACGCTGCCGGTGGGCACGCGGCTGGGGGCCGGCATGCGCCTGCCGTCGGCGGCCACGCTGTCGGGCGTGGTGTGGCCCAAGGGCGTGCCGCTGCCCGGCGACGGCAAGAAGTTCGTGCTCAACGGCGCCCTCACGCTGCCGCTGGGCGCGCTGCTCCCGGCCGCGACCAACATCAAGCTGCCCGCCGGCGTGACCTCGGTGAACCTGCGCCCGGACGGTGCCGGCAGGCTGTGGGCCGCGGCGGCGATGCTGCCCGAAGGTTCGCAGTCGTGGTCGGTGCGGCTGGTGGCGGGTGCGGACCTGAACGCGGCCGACAACCGCATCGTGCAGGTGCATCCGGCGGCGGGCCGGGGCGACCTGCGGCTGGCGGACAGCCACTACGGCATGTTCGGCAAGCTGAAGCCCGGCGGCGAGGTGTGGAGCGTGGAAGGGTCCATCAACTTCGTGGGCGACGAGAGCATGGCTGGCAAGCCCATCGATTTCGCGGACATCCAGTACCCGGAGCTTTGCGTGGACCTTCCCAGCTATTGCGTCATCGCCGCCCCGGAGTACAGCTACCTGCCGGGCAGCACGCGCTTCAGCGTGGTGCGCACCGGCGCGGCCGATCTCGACCTGCTGGCCGCCGGCAACCTGCGCATGGATTCGCTGTTCGGCGTGTACACCGCCGGCGCCTCGTCGCAGGCCACGCGGGCCGGCGACCCCTACAACCTGCCGCGCGCGGTGGGCGCCAAGGGCACGGTGCTCAACGACGCGAGCGGTGGCTACGAGAAGTTCGTCGATGGCGGCACGCAGAACCTGGCACGCGCCTGGTACCCCGCCTCCGGCGGCAACCTGACGCTGAAGGCCGGCGGCGACCTGACCGGCGACACGATGCTGGTCGCCGGGGGCAGCGGTGCGGGGCGGCCGAACCCCGCCGACAAGGGCTTCAGCAGCGGCGCCATCGGCAATTGGCTGTGGCGCCAGGGCACGGGCGACAGCTTCGGCGGCGCGCAGGACCAGCCCACGGCGTGGTGGATCAACTTCGGCTCGTATGTCGGCACGACCGGGGCGGCCGACAAGTTGCTCGGCTTCACCGGCTTCGGCACGCTGGGCGGCGGCGACCTGCGCGTGGACGTGGGCGGCAACGCGGGCCTGCAGGGACGGCGCGGCGCCAAGACAGATTCGTACGCCGACAGCCGGCGCAGCCAGGGCCTGGTGCTGGCGGTGGGCGGCACCGGCCGTGTGCTGGCCGACGGCAGCCTGAGCCTGACGGGCGGTGGCGACGTGCTCGTGCGCGTGGGAGGCGCCTTCAATCCGCTCCACACGCCCTACGTCGAGGGTGCCGGTGGTGACTCCGACGCCGGGCTCAACGGGGCCATCGTCAACCTTCGGGGCGACGTGCAGCTGCAGGCAGGCACCCTCGGCAGCCTGCCCCGGGTCTATGGGCTCTCCGAGCGGGCGCAGTCGCCCCGCGAGACCCGCGCCTACGACCTCTACACGGCAACCCGCGGCATGGCGCAAGGCGGCATCGTGTTGGCCCCGGGCGATGCGAACTACACGCTCGCCACGCGTGGCGACCTGGTGGTCAAGGGGGTGATCGATCCGACGCGCGTCGACCTCCCCAATGCCACGCCGTTCAGCGCCAACGGCCTGGCAGGACAGGGCCAGAGCTGGTTCACCCTGTGGACGCCGCACACGGCCATCCGCCTCTTCGGCGCAGGCGGCAACCTGGTGCCGGTGACGGGTGGCGCGGGCGTACCCGTGACCGACTCGGCCTTCGTGTACCCCTCGATCCTGAGTGCGGTGGCCGCCAGCGGCAGCCTGTTTTATGGCGATGCGGCGACCTTCGACAACACCGGCTCGGGCACGCCGCTGGTGCTGGCGCCCTCGGCCCACGGCATGCTGGAGTTCCTGGCCAGCGACTCGATCTATGCGGGAGGCAACACCGTGAGCCAGTCGGGCGCGGCGGCCTCTGCGCTGGCGACGCCGCGGCGTCCGGCGTTCCAGGGCACCGCCAGCGACGGCACGTTGCTAGGCAACCTGTCGGGTGGCAACAACCTGGCCGGCGGCGGCGTGCGTCCGCTGTTCGCCTTCGGCCCCAACACGGTGTCGGGTGAAGCGGTGGGCACGCAGCCGGCGCGGTTCTACGCCGTGCACGGCGACCTGGTCGGCGTGAGCAGCGGGCGCATCCTGCGCTTCGGGCCTGACGATGCGACGCGTGCCGGCCAGACCTGGTACGAGGGCGCGCAGCCGGTGTGGATGATGGCCGGGCGAGACATCGTGGCGAGCGGCACGCCCATCGGGCAGGCCGAGGATTCGGGCGGCATTGCACAGGCCTACTTCGCGAGCAGCGGCAACCTGTTCGCGCACCAGAAGCCGGGCGACATCTCGGTGGTCTCGGCGGGCCGCGACATCCTGTTCAGCACCTTCAACGTGGCCGGCCCCGGCACGCTGGAGATCACGGCCGGGCGCGACATCCGCATGGAGAACAGGGCCTCGGTCAGCAGCCTCGGCGCGGTGGTGCCGGGCGACAGCCGGCCCGGTGCGGGCATCGCGATGTTGGCCGGCGTGGGCGCCCATGGGCCCGACTACACGGGCTTCGCGCAGCGCTACCTCGATCCGGCCCACCTCATGCAGAGCGGCCAGCCGCTGGCCGACCAGGCCGGCAAGGTGGTGAAGAACTACAACCGCCAGCTCACGCTGGGCGACTGGCTGCGCGCCGAGCATGGCTACAGCGGCGACGACAACGGCGCGGCGGCCTGGATGGCGCAGCAGCAAGCCCGCCTCGACGCGGACACCGGCACGCCGCGCCGCGTGCTCGCCAACGACTACCGGCAGGCGAGCCAGCTGTACCTGGTGAACTGGCTGGAAGCCTCGCAGGGCTACAGCGGCAAGGGCGGCGCACAGGAGGCGCTCGCCTTCTTCAACGCACTGCCGCCGGAACAGCAGCGCAGCTACCTGCGCGGCGTGTACTTCGCCGAGCTGAAGGAGGGCGGGCGCGAATACAACGACGAGGCCGGCGTGCGCTACGGCAGCTACCTGCGCGGGCGCAACGCCATCGCGTCGCTGTTCCCGGGAACGAGCTACAGGGGCGACATCACGATGTTCGGCGCGGCCGGCATCAACACGCTGTTCGGCGGCGACATCGCGCTGCTCACGCCGGGCGGACGCCAGGTGTTCGGCATCGAGGGCGCGGCGCCCCAGGCCGTGGGCACGCTGATTCCGGGCGTCATCACGCAGGGTGCGGGCGACATTTCTCTGTACGCGCTGGGCAGCATCCTGCTGGGCCAGAGCCGGATCATGACCACCTTCGGCGGCAGCGTGCTGGGCTGGTCGGCCGAGGGCGACATCAACGCCGGTCGCGGCTCGAAGACGACGGTGGTCTACACGCCGCCCAAGCGCGTGTACGACCGCTGGGGCAACGTGGGGCTGTCGTCGGACGTGCCGAGCACGGGCGCGGGCATCGCCACGCTGAACCCGATTCCCGAGGTGCCGGCCGGCGACATCGACCTGATCGCGCCGCTGGGCACCATCGACGCGGGCGAGGCGGGCATCCGCGTGTCGGGCAACGTGAACCTGGCGGCGCTGCAGATCGTGAATGCCGACAACATGGCGGTGCAGGGCAAGAGCACGGGGCTGCCGGTGGTGGCGTCGGTGAATGTCGGTGCCCTGACCAACGCCAGTGCAGCGGCGTCGCAGGCCACGGCGGCGGCGCAGGACGTGATGCAGCGCGAACGCGCGGCGGCGCGCCAGAGCCTGCCGTCGGTGTTCTCGGTGCGCGTGCTGGGCTTCGGCAACGAGCCCGCGTCCGGCGCGCCCGAGGCCCCCGAGATGCGGCGCAGGCCGGCGGAGCAGGCGAGCTACGACCCGTCGGGCTTCGTCCAGATGGTGGGGCACGGTGCGCTCACCGACGCGCAACTGACGCGCCTGAACGAGCCCGAACGGCGCGGCCTGCCGCGCGGCCGCTAGGCGGCGACGCACCATGTCGCACGCCTGCCTGCTGCCCCGCGGCGATGCCGCGGGAGCCGCCCCTGCGCCACCGGATGTCCAGCAGCTGCTGGTGGCGCACTACGCGCAACTGCACCGGCGGCTGTCGCTGCACCTGGGGTGTGCCGACGCCGCCACCGAAAGCCTGCACGATGCCTGGCTGCGCCTGGCCGATGCGGCCTTCACGGACACCTTGCAGAACCCCGTGGCCTACATCTTCCGCGTGGCGTGCAATGCCGCCATGGACCGCCTGCGCGCCGAGCGTCCCTGGCAGTACACCGGCGAGGCGGACGACACGCTGGCCCAGGTGGCCGATCACGCACCGGGGCCCGAGCTGATCGCCGAGGCGCGCTCCGACCTGAAGGCGGTCGAACGCGCGATGCAGGGGCTGCCGCACCGCCATCAAGACATCTTCGTGGCCTTGCGCGTGCACGAGCTGACGCGGCACGAGGTGGCGGTGCGGCACGGGCTGTCGCTGCGGCGGGTGGATTCCACGCTGCGCCAGGCGCTGCAGCGCCTGCCGACCGGTCGCCGCTCGGACATGCACGCCTGAGCCGTTGCTTTTGTATGCAATGTTTGCAAATGAAAACTAAAGGCCTATGATGAATTCATCATGGACTCCGCCCGACTCGACCTTCACGTGCCAGGTGGCTGGACGGGATGGTTCGAACTCACGCGCACCCCGAAGGGCACCTACGCCGGCATCGCGGCGCTGAGCCTGGACGGCATTCCGCGCTGCGCGCTGGTCATCACCCAGCAGTTGTCGTGGGACTCGGCCGTGGCGCGCGCGAACGTGCGCGCGGAGCACTTCGTGCGGCAGTGGTCCGAGCGCGCGCACTGACGAAGGCATTGGCTGCGCGCTCGCGCCGCGCGTGGTAGAAACCGCCACCCGTGGGCGCGGTCGTGCACCGCGCCGCGCGGCAGCGGCGTTTTTTCACCTTCGCTCCCGTGCCCTTGCCCTCCCTCTTTTCTGTCGTTCATGCGCAACCTGTCCCCCCGGGCTGACGTGCCGCGCGCCCGGTGGTTCGCCTGGCTGCTGTGCAGCCTGGCGATGCTCGTGCTCGCCGGTTGCGCCGGCCTGCCGACCGAGGTGGTGCGCAAGCCCTCGACTGCCATCACCGACGGCGCCGACACCGCGCTGGGCCGGCTCGTGCGGGCCGCCGCGCCGCCGGGCGAGCCGCTCAGCGGCTTCCGCCTGCTGCCGATGCCGCAGTTCTCGCTGCATGCCCGCATCGAGCTGGCGCGCCGCGCGCAGCGCTCCATCGACGTGCAGTACTACCTCGTGCAGAACGACGAGACCGGCCGCTACCTGCTGCGCACGCTGCGCGACGCGGCCGATCGCGGCGTGCGCGTGCGCCTCCTGGTGGACGACCTGTACACGGCGGGCGCCGACCCGCTGTTCACCAGCTTTGCGTCGCACCCGAACGTCGAGGTGCGCCTGTTCAATCCGTTTCCGGCCGGGCGCTCGCGCTTCGGCACGCGCTGGGCGTGGTCGATCCTGGACTTCGACCGCGTGCACCGGCGCATGCACAACAAGCTGTTCGTGGTCGACAACACGATGGCGGTCATGGGCGGGCGCAACATCGCCAACGAATATTTTTTGCGCGACGGCGGCTCCAACTTCATCGACATCGACACGCTGGTGGCCGGCGCCGTGGTGCCCCGGCTGTCCTCGCTGTTCGACATGTACTGGAACAGCCAATACGTCTATCCCATCGAGTCGCTGGTGCCGCGCGGCGGCGAGTCGGCGCAGGCGCTGCGCGAGCGCTTCGACCGGCTCACCACGGGCCCCGAGACGCTGCACCCCGAAGAGCCTGAATCGACCGACCTGCTGGGCCACAACCCGCTGGCCAAGGACCTCAACGCCGGCAAGCTCGCGCTGAGCTGGGCGCGCGCCGAGGCGTATGCCGACGCGCCCGCCAAGGCGCTGGCGCCCACCGACGAAGGGCGCGGGCTGCCGGCCGACCAGGCCGCCGACAGCGTGCTCTACAACGTGCAGCGCTACCTGCGCGGCGCGCAGCACGGGGTGCTGCTGACCACGCCGTACCTGATCCCAGGGCGCGGCGGCATGGAGACGATGCAGATCGTGCGCGGCAACGGCGTGGGCTACACCATCGTCACCAATTCGCTGGCGGCCACCGACGAGTCGCTGGTGCACATCGGCTACCGGCGCTACCGCGCGCAGATGCTGCGCCTGGGCGTGGAGCTGTACGAGCTGAGCCCCAAGCGCGTGGAGCAGACGAAGCGCTTCGGCATCTACGGCTCGGCCAGCGGGCGGCTGCACGGCAAGTCGGCCGTGATCGACGGGCAGGTGGTGTTCGTCGGCTCGATGAACTTCGACCCGCGCTCGGCGCTGCACAACACGGAGATCGGCCTCTTTATCTTCAGCCCGCAGATTGCGCAGCAGCTGACCAGCCTGATCGGTTTCATGCGGCTGGACGGCGCCTACCAGCTGCAGCTGGGGCCGCGCGGCGGCATCGAGTGGGTGAACCCGGCGTCGGGCGACGGGGCGGACACCATCCTGCACACCGAACCCGAGACCCATTTCTGGGCCCGCTGGCGGCTGGAGCTGCTGGCGCCCCTGGTGCCCGAAAGCCTGCTGTAACGGCTTTTACGTTTACTGCTGCAAACGGCCGTTGAGGTACGGCTCGGGATCGACGGCGGTGCCGTTCTTGCGGATCTCGAAATGCAGCTTCACGCGGTCGGATTCGCTGTTGCCCATTTCGGCGATCTTCTGGCCCTGGCGTACCACGGCGCCTTCCTTCACGAGGATGGTCTTCGCGTGGGCGTAGGCCGTGAGGAAGGTTTCGTTGTGTTTCACGATGACCATGTTGCCGTAGGAGCGCAACTCGCCGCCCACGTACACCACGCGGCCGTCGGCCGAGGCCACGATGGGGTCGCCCAGGTTGCCCGCGATGTCCAGGCCCTTGTTGCGCACGCCGTCGAAGCGGCCCACGGTGGTGCCGGCGGCGGGGCGGATGAAGAGCGCCTGGCGCGGTGGCGGCGGCGTGGCGCCTGGAAGAGGCTGCTGCGGCGGCGTGGGGCCGGGCGTGGTGCAGGCGGCAATGCCCCCAGCCACGAGCAGCGTGGCGGCGGTTCGGAAAACAAAAGTCTGAAGGTGCATGACGCTGTTGGAACGGATTCGTTGCGGAGGGTTCCGTCGAAGGCCGACATCTCGGTGTCGGCCGCTCGGACGATGCTAGCAAACTCGCATCGCCGAGCCCTTCAGCAGCCCCTTCACTTGAGCGGGATCGGCGTGCCGCGATCGACCGGCACGGCCGTCACGCTGTTCTTGGGCGAGCCGTCGATCAGCAGGTCGGAGTAGGTCAGGTAGACCAGCGTGTTGCGCTTGGGATCGACCATGCGCACCACGCGCAGGCGCTTGAAGAGCACCGACAGGCGTTCGGTATAGACCTCTTCGCGCTTGGGCAGCGGCTGCGTGATGCTCACCGGGCCGACCTGGCGGCAGGCGATGGAGGCCTCGGCCTTGTCCTCGGCCACGCCGAAGGCGCCGGCGATACCGCCGGTCCGCGCGCGCGAGACATAGCAGGTGACACCGCTGACCTTGGGGTCGTCGTAGGCCTCGACCACGATCTTGTGGTCGGGGCCGATGAGCTTGAAGGCGGTGTCGACCTCGCCGACCGTGTCGGCCTTGGCCGCCGAAGCCGCGAGTGCGAAGCCGAGGCTGGCGCCACAGAGGAGGGTGGCGCGCAGGGTCTTGAGCATGGGGAGATTTTTCAAACGATGCTGAGTTCGTGGACGCGGTCGAAGCTGCCGCGCTTGCGGTCTTCGAAGTAATGTTCGAGCGCCTGGCGCACGGTGCGAAAGGCGATCTCGTCCCAGGGAATCTCGTCCTCGGTGAACAGGCGCGCCTCGATCGTCTCGTGGCCCGGGTCGAAGCGGTCGTCGAGCAGGCGGGCGCGGTAGAACATGTGGACCTGGCCCACGCGCACCACGCTGATCACGGCGAACAGGCCCTCGATCTCGAAGTTCGCGCCGGCCTCCTCGTCGGTCTCGCGGGCCGCGCCCTCGGCGGTGGTTTCCTCGAGCTCCATGAAGCCCGCGGGCAGCGTCCACTTGCCCCAGCGCGGCTCGATGTTGCGCTTGCACAGCAGCACCTTGTCGCCCAGCACGGGGATGGTGCCCACCACGTTCAGCGGGTTCTCGTAATGGATCGTGTGGCAGGCCGGGCACACCGCGCGCTGCTTGGTGTCGCCGTCGTCCGGCACGCGGTAGACCACCGCCGTGCCGCAGTTCTTGCAATGCTTGATGGGTACGCGAAGGAGCATGAAGCGGGACCGCGCGGGCGTCAGACGATCTTGACGGTCAGTGCGGGCAGGCCCGCGACCTGGCCCACCAGCGTGTCGCCGGCCACCACGGCCGCGACGCCTTCGGGCGTGCCCGTGAAGATCAGGTCGCCGGGTTGCAGCTCCCAGGCCGCCGACAGGTGCTCGATGGTCTCGGCCACGTTCCAGATCAGCTTGCTCACGGTGCTGCGCTGGCGGTCGGCGCCGTTCACCTGCAGCGAGATTTCGGCCTGCTCGGCGTTGCCGGCCTGTGCCACGGGCACGATCGGGCCGATGGGCGCGCTCTGCTCGAAGCTCTTGCCGATGTCCCAGGGGCGGCCCTGCTTCTTCATGTCGTTCTGCAGGTCGCGGCGCGTCATGTCCAGGCCCACGGCGTAGCCGTAGATGTGCTTGTGCGCGTCGGCCGCCTGGATGTTCTTGCCGCCGGTGCCGATGGCTACCACGAGCTCGATCTCGTGGTGCAGGTTCTTCGTGAGCGTGGGGTAGGCCATGGTGCCGGTCTGGCCCGCATCGACCGTCACCAGCGCATCGGCCGGCTTCATGAAGAAGAAGGGCGGCTCGCGGCCGGTGAAACCCATTTCCTTGGCGTGATCTTCGTAGTTGCGGCCCACGCAGTAGATGCGGTGCACCGGGAAGCGTGCGGGCTGACCGGCCACCGGCACCGAAACGGTGGCCGGCGGGGCGAAAACAAACTCGGAAGCCATGGGAAGGTGTCCTTTTTCAGCGAAGCGGGAGGGGAGACCGGCAGTGTGCCAGAGGCGGCACGGGCTTGCCGGCACGCCGGACTCGGGATTTTGCGGCGGCCCACAATAGGCGCTTCTGCGCGTTTCCCCGACCCCTTTCCCGACCTCTTTTCTCCCTCGCTCCACCATGCCCATCCGACTCGGCAAAGCCGGCAAGGCCACCGCCTTCAACGAACTCGGCCGCGAACGCGACGAGGCCGGCGATCAGGACGGCGCCCTGGCCGCCTATGCGCAGGCCAGCGCCATCCATCCGTACTGGTCGGCGCCCTGGTACAACGCCGGGCTCATCCACAAGTACCGCGGCGACTGGGCCGCGTCGTTGCAGGCCAATGCCCGCGCCGTGCAGTGCGAGCCGGGCAACGAAGGCGCGCTGTGGAACCTGGGCATCGCGGCCACCGCGCTGGGCGACTGGCCCACGGCGCGGCGCGCATGGCGCCAGTACGGCATCGGCATCCCGGACGGTGAAGGGCCGGTCGACTATTTCGTCGGCCTCACGCCGATCCGCGTGCACGGCGACGAGGCCAGCGAGGTGGTCTGGGCCGACCGCATCGACCCGGCGCGCGCGATCCTGCGCAACGTGCCGACGCCCGCCAGCGGCCACCGCTACGGCGACCTGGTGCTGCACGATGGCGCCGCCAACGGCTACCGCCGCCGCGGCGAGCGCGAGGTGCCGGTGTTCGACGCGCTCGCGCTGATCGCGCCGTCGGACCATGCGACCTACGAAGTGTTCGTCGAAGAGGTGCAGGCCGAGGCGATCGATGCGCTGGTGCGCCGCTTCGAGGAAGCGGGCCTCAGCGCCGAGAACTGGACCAGCAGCATGCAGGTGCTGTGCAAGGCCTGCTCCGAAGGCCGCCCCGACGACCAGCACAACCATGCGCCCGGCGAACCGCCCGCGGCCGAAGGGCCGTGGCACCTGGGCATCGCCGCACGCGAAGAAGCCGCGGCGCGCGGCCTGCTCGATGCGTGGCAGCAAGAACACCCCGAAGCCCGGCTGCGCGACTTTCGCTGCGCGCTCCCGGCCACACCACGCTCCTGAAGGTGAAATCCAAGGGCGCTATCCTCGAGAAATCATGAAGCTGCATAACTATTTCCGCTCCTCCGCCTCGTTCCGTGTCCGTATCGCCCTGAACCTCAAGGGCCTGGACTACGACTACGTGCCCGTGCACATCGCGCGCGGCGAACACCGCACCGGCCCGTACTCGGCGATCTCGGCAGACATGCTCGTGCCGCTGCTCGAGGACGAGGGCGAGCGCTTCTCGCAGTCGATGGCCATCATCGAGTACCTGGACGAAACGCACCCCGAGCCGGCGCTGCTGCCGACCGATCCCGTGGGCCGCGCCCATGTGCGTGCGCTGGCGCAGTCGATCGCCTGCGAGATCCATCCGCTGAACAACCTGCGCGTGCTCAAGTACCTCGTGAAGGAACTGAAGGTCGACGACGAAGCCAAGAACACCTGGTACCGCGACTGGGTGCGCGACGGCCTGCTGTCGTTCGAGCGCCAGCTCGCGCAGCACCCGGGCGGCACCTACTGCTGGGGCGACACGCCCACCATTGCCGACTGCTGCCTCGTGCCGCAGATCTTCAACGGCCGCCGCTTCGACTGCGACTTCAGCGGCCTGCCGCGCACCATGGCCGCCTTCGACGCTTGCATGAAGCTCGACGCCTTCCAGCGCGCGCAGCCCTCGCAGTCGCCCGACGCGGAACCCTGAGCCGGCACGTCGCGATGAATCCGCAATGGCTGGTGCCCGAGTGGCCGGCGCCATCGAACGTGCGCGCGCTGTGCACCACGCGCGACGGCGGCGTGTCGACCGGGCGCTATGACAGCCTGAACCTCGGCGACCACGTGGCCGACGACGCCGCGCACGTCGCCGAGAACCGCCGCCGGCTGCAGCAGGCGATCGGCACGCGGCCGGTGTTCCTGCAGCAGGTGCATGGCACGGGGCTCGTGTCGCTCGACGATGCCGTGCCCGACGGCACCGTCGCCGATGCCTGCACGGCCGCGACCTCCGCACGCGCCTGCACGGTCATGGTGGCCGACTGCCTGCCCGTGCTCTTCACCGACGAACGCGGCCACCGCGTGGCCGCCGCGCATGCGGGCTGGCGCGGGCTGGCCGGCGGCGTGCTCGAGCAGACCGTGCGCGCCTTTGCGCAGGTCGACGGTGGTGCGCCGCGCCTCATGGCCTGGCTCGGCCCTTGCATCGGCCCGAAGGCCTTCGAGGTGGGGGCGGAAGTCAAGGCCGCCTTCGAGGCGCAGTCGCCCGAGGCGGCGTCGTGCTTCACGCCCGCGGCGGCCGAAGGCAAGTGGCTGGCCGACCTGCCTGCGCTCGCGCGTCAGCGGCTGCGTGCGGTGGGTGTCGCGTCGCTTCACGGCAACGACAGCGGCGATGCGTGGTGCACCGTCGCGCAGCCGTCACGGTTCTTTTCGCACCGGCGCGACGGCGTCAGCGGGCGCTTCGCCGCGCTGGTCTGGAAGGTCTGAGGCCGCGGCTTCCGCGGCGGCGCGACGGGCGGCCTCCTGGGCCTGCGCCTCGCGTTCCTTGATCGCCCGTCGGCGTGCAGGCGTGGCCATCAGGTAGATCACCAGCGCCACCGGCGCGAGGCCGTAAAGAAGAAATGTGAAGATGGCGCCCAGCACCGTGCCCGTGGTGTTGGTGGCTTCGGCCACCGCCATCATCACGGCCACGTAGAGCCAGCCGATCACGATCAAATGGATGAACACAGGCGCAGACGTTTTGTTTCAAGGGATTAGTGAAAGCGCGGCGTTGTGAGTGCCTTGCGAATGCAGCATACTCAAAACACGCAAGCCATCCGTTCGTATCGACCCAGGCCACGGCCAGGAGACATGATGAAGCAACAAGACACGGGGGCCGATGCGTTCGCGCCCTTTCAAAAAGCCCTCACGCAGGGCTGGACCCAGGCCATGGAGGCTTTCCAGAAAGCTGCAGGTCCAGGAGGTTCCGCCGCTTTCGACGTCGGCGGCACGCCGCTATGGCAATTGCCACAAATGGCGCAATTCCCGGGCGCAGCCGCCATGCCCGAGCTGCCGAAGTTCTCCATCGATCCCGAGCAGCTCCAGTCCATCCAGCAGCAGTACCTGAGCGACGCCACCGACCTCTGGCGCCGCGGCTTCGGTGCCCGGCCCGAGGGCGACAAGCGCTTTGCCGCCGAGGCCTGGGGCAGCAACCCGCTGGCGGCCTTCTCGGCTGCGGTGTACCTGCTCAACGGCCGCACCATGATGCGCATGGCCGAGGCCATTGACGCCGACGACAAGACCAAGGCGCGCCTGCGCTTCGCGGTCGAGCAGTGGATGGCCGCGGCCTCGCCCAGCAACTCGCTCGCCTTCAACGCCGAGGCGCAGAAGAAAGCCATCGACACGCAGGGCGAGAGCATCGCCAAGGGCATCCAGAACCTGCTGCACGACATGAAGCAGGGCCACGTCAGCATGACCGACGAAAGCGCCTTCGAAGTGGGGCGCAACGTGGCCACCACCGAAGGTGCCGTGGTGTTCGAGAACGACTATTTCCAGCTGCTCGAATACAAGCCGCTCACCGCCAAGGTGTACGAGCGGCCGTTCCTGCTGGTGCCGCCGTGCATCAACAAGTTCTACATCCTCGACCTGCAGCCCGACAACTCGCTCATCCGCTATGCGAACGAGCAGGGCCACCGCGTGTTCGTGGTGAGCTGGCGCAACCCCGACGAGTCGCTGGCCCAGGCCACCTGGGACGACTACATCGAGAACGCCGCCATCAAGGCGATCCACACGGTGCAGGAGATCAGCGGCAGCAAGCAGATCAACACGCTGGGCTTCTGCGTGGGCGGCACCATCCTGAGCACCGCGCTGGCCGTGCTCGCGGCGCGCGGCGAAAAGCCGGCCGCGTCGGTCACGCTGCTGACCACCTTCCTCGACTTCAGCGACACCGGCATCCTGGACATCTTCGTGGACGAGCCCATGGTGCAGTACCGCGAGATGCAACTGGGCAAGGGCGGCCTGCTGCCCGGCGGCGACCTGGCCTCGACCTTCAGCTTCCTGCGCCCGAACGACCTGGTGTGGAACTACGTGGTCGGCAACTACCTCAAGGGCGAGACGCCGCCGGCCTTCGACCTGCTGTACTGGAACAGCGACGCCACCAACCTGCCGGGCCCGTTCTACGCCTGGTACCTGCGCAACACGTACCACGAGAACAAGCTGGCCAAGCCGAATGCGCTCACCGTCTGCGGCGAGAAGGTCGACCTCGGCAAGATCGACATTCCGGCCTACATCTACGGCTCGCGCGAAGACCACATCGTGCCCATCGGCGGGGCCTACACCTCCACGCAATTGCTCACGGGCAAGAAGCGCTTCGTGATGGGGGCCTCGGGCCACATCGCCGGCGTGATCAATCCGCCCGCCAAGAACAAGCGCAGCCACTGGCTGCGCGAGGACGGCAAGTTTCCCAAGACCCAGCCCGAATGGCTGGCCGGCGCGCAGGAGCAGCCGGGCAGCTGGTGGACCGACTGGGCACAATGGCTCAAGGGCCACGCGGGCAAGCAGATCCCCGCGCCCAAGGGCTACGGCAACGGCAAGGCCTACAAGGCCATCGAACCGGCGCCGGGACGCTACGTGAAGGCCAAGGCCTGAACGGGCGCCAGCTCCCGCAAGATCGCAACCGATTTCAAATCACCTCAACGGAGAGAACCTCATGGAAGACATCGTCATCGTTTCGGCTGCGCGTACGGCGGTCGGCAAATTCGGCGGCTCGCTCGCCGGCATTCCCGCCACCGAGCTGGGCGCCCTCGTGATCAAGGAAGTGATCGCGCGCGCCAACCTCACGGCCGACCAGGTGGGCGAGGCCATCATGGGCCAGGTGCTCGCGGCCGGTGCCGGCCAGAACCCCGCGCGCCAGGCCTGGCTCAAGGGCGGCGGCACCAAGGAAACGCCGGCGCTCACCATCAACGCCGTGTGCGGCTCGGGCCTGAAGGCCGTGATGCTGGCGGCGCAGGCCGTGGCCACGGGTGACAGCGAAATCGTGATCGCCGGCGGCCAGGAAAACATGAGCATGGCGCCGCACGTGCTGCCCAATTCGCGCAACGGCCAGCGCATGGGCGACTGGAAGCTGGTCGACACCATGATCGTCGACGGCCTGTGGGACGTGTACAACCAGTACCACATGGGCATCACGGCCGAGAACGTGGCCAAGAAGTACAACATCGACCGCGCCTCGCAGGACGAACTGGCCCTGGCCAGCCAGACCAAGGCTGCCGCCGCGCAGGACGCCGGCAAGTTCAAGGACGAAATCGTCGGCGTGAGCATTCCGCAGAAGAAGGGCGACCCGCTCGTCTTCAACCAGGACGAGTTCATCAACCGCAAGACCAACGCCGAGGTGCTGGCCGGCCTGCGTCCTGCCTTCGACAAGGCCGGCGGCGTGACCGCGGGCAATGCCTCGGGCCTGAACGACGGTGCCGCCGCCGTGATGGTCATGACGGCCAAGAAGGCCGCCGCCCTGGGCCTGAAGCCGCTGGGCCGCATCGCCAGCTACGCCACCGCCGGCCTGGACCCGACCATCATGGGCATGGGCCCCGTGCCGGCATCGCAGAAGGCGCTGCAGCGCGCCGGCTGGAAGGCCGCCGACCTCGACCTGCTCGAGATCAACGAAGCCTTCGCCGCACAGGCCTGCGCCGTGAACCGTGAAATGGGCTGGGACGTGAACAAGGTGAACGTGAACGGCGGCGCCATCGCCATCGGCCACCCCATCGGCGCGTCGGGCTGCCGCATCCTGGTGACGCTGCTGCATGAAATGCAGCGCCAGAACGCCAAGAAGGGCATCGCCTCGCTGTGCATCGGCGGCGGCATGGGCGTGGCGCTGACGATCGAGCGCTGAGCCTGATCACCGGGTGAACCGGTACGGGGAGGGGAGGCAGGGGCTCGCAAGGGCCGATGCCTCCCCTCCCTTTTTTGTGCGTGCTGCCGGGGCGCTCGCTTGCGGCTTACTTCGACCGGTCCGAAGCCACGAGGTCCCAAGCCAGGCCCGCGAGCCAGCCGATGCCCACCAGCCACGCGCCGGCGTGCACCGTGTCGATGTCGGCCGGGGCCAGCCAGTGGACCAGCAAGGCAATCAGCAGCCCGGCGACGGCGCCGAGGCAGGACCAGGGGGAGCTGAGGGCTTCGAGCATGTCAGGGCGACTGTAGCGACCCTCTTTCGCGCCTCGCATCGACCCGATTCGGCATGCTGAGAACCTTTGGATTCATTTGGACGACGGTCACCCGACTGGCTGACGCTCTTGTTCACCGCTCAAAAATTGAGCAATGTGTGGAATCCCTTTGTAAAACAACAACTTACATTCGTTTTACAAAGCTCCACCCCAGTTACCCCCAAAGTTGCCCACAGAAAGTGGGGATTGAAGCGGACTTCTTCACAACCGGCGGCAAGTCGTTGCTTTCAAAGGGCGGCCTAGCACAGGCAACCCCCTGTTTTTTCGCTTGACTTTCCTGTTTTAGAGCCATTTTTGGACCCATCGGCCGCCAGACTTGTGCACTGCAAAAAATTTAAGCAGACTAACTATTCCCTTTATAAAACAACGACTTGCAATCGCTTTACAACGCTGCCCCTGACTTACCCCCAAAGTTGTGCACAGAAAATGGGGAAGACATCGGGTTTCTCACAAGCCGCCTGCAAGTGCCTGTTTTTGGCCGGAAATCGGGCCGTCAGCCGGTTTCGGCCTGCGCCTCGGCGTAGTGCTTGCACAAGGTCTCGACCAGCGCCTGGGCGTACACGGGCAGGGCGGCGCGGTCGCGCACGAGCAGGTAGCGCTCGCGCACGCACCACGGGTCGCTGAGCTCGACCAGCGCGAGCCCCATGCTCTCCTGGTTGCGCCGCGCGGCCGACTCCGGCACCACGCCGATGCCCACGCCGCTGCCGATCATCCGGCACATGGCGTCGAAGCTGCCGAGCTGGATGCGCAGCTTCTGGCGCTTGCCCAGGTGGTCGGTGATCTGCCCCAGGAAGGCCTGCAGCGTGCTGCCCTGCTGCATGCCGATGGCGTCTTCGTCGAGCGTCTCGGCGAAGGAGATGCGGCGGCGCCGCGCAAAGCGGTGCTGGCGCGAGGTGACGAGCACCAGCCGGTCGGTGCTGAAGTGGATGGTGTCCAGGCCCAGTGTGTCCATCTGGCCCGCGACGATGCCGATGTCGGCGCGCCCGTCGCGCACGCCGCGCGGGATCTGAGCATTCGGTTTTTCCTGAAGGTCGACGTTGATGCGCGGGTTGGCGGCCAGGAAGCCGGGCAGGATCTCGGGCAGGAAATCGGTCACCGCCGTGGTGTTGGCGAACACGCGCAGGTGGCCGCGCAGGCCGCCGCCGTACTCGAGCAGGTCGGCGCGCAGCTGGTCGGCCTGGTGCAGCACCAGCCGGGCATGGTGCAGGAAGGCCTCGCCCGGTGGCAGCAGGCGCACGCCGCGGGCCTCGCGCTGCAGCAGCTGCAGGCCGGCCTGGGTCTCGAGCGCCTTGATGCGCGCGCTGGCCGCGGCCAGCGACAGGTGCTGGCGCTCGGCCGCCCGCGTGAGGTTGCCGAGTTCGGCCGTGGCCACGAACAGGCGCAGGTCGGTGAGGTCGAAGAGCATGGGGCGATGGTAGTCAAGCCTTCGGAATTTCAGAAGCCTGGGTTCCGAAATCGCAGATTGCGCCGACGGGGCGGGCAGAAGACCATGCGGCCATGGAGACACAACACAAGCAACCAACCAGCGGATTAAGAGTCCGCTGTTCTATTCCGATGAGATTCCGCGCCCGCGCGCTGATTGCCTTCGGCCTCGCCGCCACCGCCTTGCTGGCCGCCAACCCGGCCACCGCCCAGACCTATCCCTCGCGCCCCATCACGCTCGTCGTGCCCCAGGCCGCGGGCGGCACCAACGACATCGTCGGCCGCCTCGTCGGCCAGAAGCTCGGCGAGGTGCTGAACAACGCCAGCGTGGTGGTCGACAACCGCCCCGGCGCGGGCGGCAACATCGGCACGCAGCTGGTCGCCAAGGGCCCGAAGGACGGCTACACGCTGCTGATGACGATCAGCAGCAGCCAGGCCATCAACCCCGCGCTCTACAAGAACCCGGGCTTCGACCCCGAGAACGACTTCAAGCCCGTCGGCCTGATCGGCGCGGTGCCCAACGTGCTGCTGGTGAACCCGTCGTTCCCCGCGAAGAACTTCGCCGAATTCCTGAAGCTGGCGCGCGAGAAGGGCGCCAACTACCAGTACGCCTCGGCCGGCAACGGCACGCTCAACCACCTGCTGGGCGAAATGCTCAACAGCATGGGCGGCATCTCGATGCAGCACGTGCCGTACAAGGGCGTGGCGCCCGCGCTCAACGACGTGCTGGGCGGGCAGTTGCCCATCGTGTTCGCGAGCCTGCCTTCGGCGCTGGCTCACATCAAGGCCGGCAAGCTGCGCGCGCTGGCCGTGAGTGGTGCGAAGCGCTCGCCCGTGCTGCCTGATGTGCCCGCCATCGCCGAGCAGGTGCCGGGCTACAACGGCACGCTGTGGATCGGCCTGTTCGCCCCCACGGGCGTGCCGGCCGACGTGCTCGCGACCCTGCAGGACGCGACGCGCAAGGCGCTCGCGGCCAAGGACCTGCGCGACAAGCTCGACCAGCAGGGTGTCGAGATCGCCGCGCCCACCTCGCCCGAGCAGTTCTCGGCGCTGCTGCATGCCGACCTCGCCAAGTGGGCGCGCATCGTCAAGGCCTCGGGCGCCGCGGTCGACTGACCGCGCCCTTCATCTTTCTTTCCGCCACTCACGACATGACTTCTCCCTTGATCGACGCCGAAGCCCTCGCGCACCTGCAGGCCTGGCAGGGCCGCAGCGAAACACTGCGCGACGACCTCACGGCTGCGCCCGTGCGCGGCTTGTCCGCCACGCTCGACCGCGACGACCCGCTGCCCGAGGTGGGCACGCGGCTGCCCGCGCTGTGGCACTGGCTCTACTTCCTGCCGCACCACCGCCAATCCGAGATCGGCGAAGACGGCCATGCCAAACGCGGCGGCTTCCTGCCGCCCGTGCCGCTGCCGCGCCGCATGTGGGCCGGCGGCCGGCTGACCTGGGAACTGGGCAATCCGCTGCAGGTGGGCGATGCGGTCGAGCGCACCTCGACCATCGCCTCGGTCACGCACAAGGCCGGCCGCACGGGCGAGCTGGTGTTCGTGCTGGTGCGCCATGAAGTGCGCAACGCGCGCGGCCTCGCGCTCACCGAAGAGCACGACATCGTCTACCGCGCCGCCGCCGCACCCGGCGAGCCTGCGCCGCCGCCCACGCCCGCACCGAAGGATGCCGCCTTCAGCCGCGACCTCGTGCCCGACGACGTGCTGCTGTTCCGCTACTCGGCGCTGACCTTCAACGGCCACCGCATCCACTACGACCGCCGCTACGTGACGCAGGTCGAGGGCTACCCGGGCCTCATCGTGCACGGGCCGCTGATCGCGACGCTGCTGGTCGACCTGCTGCGCCGCAACGCGCAGGCCGATGCGCAGCTCGCGCGCTTCGAGTTCCGCGCCGTGCGACCGACCTTCGACATCGCGCCGTTCCGCGTGCACGGCAAGCCCGCCGAAGGCAGCACCGACGGCAAGACCTTCAGCCTGTGGGGCGAAGACGCCGACGGCTGGCTCACGATGCAGGCCACGGCCGTGCTCGCCTGACGCAAGGAAAGAAAGAAGACCCACATGACCAGACCCCTGGACGGCATCACCGTCATCTCGCTCGAACACGCCATCGCGGCGCCGTTCTGCACCCGCCAGCTCGCCGACCTCGGCGCGCGCGTCATCAAGGTCGAGCGCCCCGGCGGCGGCGACTTTGCGCGCGCCTACGACGAGCGCGTGAACGGCGAGGCCTCGCACTTCGTGTGGGTCAACCGCTCGAAGGAAAGCCTCACGCTCGACCTGAAGCAGCCCGCCGCGCTCGCCGTGCTGCAGGAGCTGGTGGCCGGCGCCGACGTGCTGGTGCAGAACCTCGCGCCCGGCGCCGCCGCGCGCATGGGCCTGGGCGCGCAGGTGCTGCAGGAGAAGCACCCCGCGCTCATCGTCTGCGACATCTCGGGCTACGGCGAAGACGGCCCGTACCGCGACAAGAAGGCCTACGACCTGCTCATTCAGAGCGAGGCCGGTTTCCTCTCGGTGACGGGCACGCCCGACGACCCGTGCAAGTCGGGCAACTCCATCGCCGACATCGCGGCGGGCATGTACGCCTACACCGGCATCCTGGCGGCGCTGATGCAGCGCGGCAAGACGGGCAAGGGCTCGCACATCGACGTGTCGATGCTCGAATCGCTCGCCGAGTGGATGGGCTACCCGATGTACTACGCCTACGACGGCGCGCCGCCGCCGCCGCGCAGCGCTGCCTCGCACGCCACCATCTATCCCTACGGCCCGTTCCCCGCCGGCGACGGCGGCACCGTGATGCTGGGCTTGCAGAACGAGCGTGAGTGGCGCGCCTTCTGCGACAAGGTGCTGCTGCGCCCCGAGCTTGCGAGCGACCCGCGCTTCGACAGCAACGCGCGGCGCAACGAACACCGCGAGGCGCTGCGTGCGCTCATCGTCGACACCTTCGGCGCGCTCAGCGCGGCGCAGGTGCTCGAACGGCTCGACACCGCGCAGATCGCGAATGCGCGCATGAACGACATGGCCGGGCTGTGGGCGCACCCGCAGCTGCAGGCGCGCGAGCGCTGGCGCCAGGTGGGCTCGCCGGCCGGCGACATTCCTGCGCTGCTGCCCGCCGGTCGCCAGAGCGCGTTCGACTACCGCATGGACCCGGTGCCCGCGGTCGGCCAGCACACCGATACCATCCTGCGCAGCCTGGGCCGCGGCGACGACGCGATTGCGGCGCTGCGCGCGGCCGGCGCGGTATGAGCGGACCCGCTAATCAAGCGCTCGCTTTGGCGCGCGCCTTTCTCTTCGTGCCGGCCGACCGGCCCGAGCGCCATGCACGCGCACTGGCGACGGGCGCGGGCGGCGTGATCATCGACCTCGAAGACGCCGTGGCGCCCGCGCGCAAGGCCGAGTCGCGCGATGCGCTCGGTGCCTCGTTGGCAGCGTTGCCCGCCGAAGGGCGAGGGCGGCTGCTCGTGCGCGTGAACGCCAGCGGCACGCCGTGGCATGAGGACGACTGCGCGCGCGCGGCCGGCTGGATCGCCGAGGGCCTCATCGCCGGCATCGTGCTGCCCAAGGCCGAGCACGCCGACGAACTGCATCGGCTGGCCGCCACGGCCGGACCGAAGGCCGTGCTGGTGCCGCTCATCGAATCGGCCGCGGGGCTCGCGGCGCTCGATGCCATCGCGGGCGCGCCGCAGGTGCTGCGGCTGGCCTTCGGCCATCTCGATTTCCAGGCCGACCTCGGGATGGCCTGCGATGCCGACGAGGCCGAGCTGGTGCCCGTGCGCCTCGCGCTTGTGCTGGCCTCGCGCCGCGCCGGGCTGGCCACGCCCATCGACGGCGTGTCGCCCGACTGGCGCGACGCCCAGCGGCTCGCCGCCGACACCGCGCGCGCCCGGCGCGGCGGCTTCGGCGCCAAGCTGTGCATCCACCCCGAGCAGGTCGCGCCCGTGCAGGCCGCGCTCGGGCCCACGGCCGACGAGGTGGCCTGGGCGCACCGCGTCACCGAGGCCGTGCGCGCGGCCGGCGGCGGCGTCGTGAGCCTCGACGGCCGCATGGTCGACGGGCCCGTGGTGCGGCTGGCCGAGCGCTGGCTGGCGCTGGCCGCATCTCACGGCCCGGGCGATTCATCCCTGACGCACTGATCCACAGACAAACCACAAGGAGACAAAGAAGTGAACGCAACGAAGACCTGGAAACTGAAAGCCCTCATCGCAGCCTCGGCGGGCGCCTGCCTGTTCGCCGCCGCATCGCCTGCCGCCGCGCAGGCCGCGTGGCCCGACAAGCCCATCGTGATGGTCGTGCCGTACTCGGCCGGCGGCCCCACCGACGTGGTGGCGCGCATGCTCGCGGTGCCCATGGGCAAGTCGCTGGGGCAGACCGTGGTGGTCGAGAACACCGTGGGCGCGGGCGGCACCATCGCGCCGACCCGCGTGGCCAAGGCGGCGCCCAACGGCTACACCATCCTCATCCACCACATGGGCATGGCCACCGCACCCGCGCTGTACAAGAAGCTCAACTACGACCCGCTGAAAGACTTCGAGTACGTCGGCCAGGTCATGGACGTGCCGATGACCCTGCTGTCGCGCAAGGACTTCCCGGCCAACAACTTCAAGGAGCTGCTGGCCTACGTGAAGGCCAACAAGGAGAAGGTCTCGCTCGCCAACGCCGGCATCGGCGCCGTCTCGCAGCTGTGCGGCATGCTCTTCGCGCACCAGATCGGCGTGCAGCTGACGACCGTGCCCTACAAGGGCGCAGGCCCGGCGCTCAACGACCTCATGGGCGGCCAGGTCGACCTGCTGTGCGACCAGACCACGCAGACCGCGCCCGTCATCAAGGACGGCCAGCGCGTGAAGGTGTTTGGCGTGACCACGCCCAAGCGCCTGTCGAGCATGCCCGACATCCCCACGCTCGACGAGCAGGGCCTCAAGGGCTTCGACGTGAAGGTGTGGCACGGCGTGTACGCGCCCAAGGGCACGCCGCCGGCCGTGATCGAGAAGCTCAACGTGGCCCTGCGCGCCGCGCTGCAGGACGACAACGTGAAGAAGCGCTTCGCCGAACTGAGCACCGAGGCCGTGCCGATGGACAAGGTCACGCCCGAGGCGCTGCGCAGCCACCTGGCGGCGGAGATCGAGAAGTGGGGGAAGGTGATCCGGGCTGCGGGGGTGCAGGCGGATTGAGCGCGACAGCTTGAGAGGCGGTTCGGGTCGGGGGCCGCAATGCCCCGGGCTCAGAGCTTCTTCTTCATGTAGGCGAGGTAGTTGCCGCGCGCGTAGTTGTCGATGCGCGCGAACTCTTCGTAGCCTTGCTTCAGGTAGAAGCCTCGCGCCTGCCACTCGAAGGTTTCGAGCGCGGCATTCCCGGCACCCAGCGCCTTGCCGCGCGCTTCCGCCTCCGCGAGCAGGCGGCGGCCCAGGCCGGTGCCCCGGGCTTCCTCCTCGACGAACAGCACGTCGATGCGCAGCCATTCGAGGAACACGAAGCCGCGCAGCCCGCCCACCAGGCGGCCCTGCGCATCCTTCGCGTTCAGCCACACGGGTTGCGTATCGGGGTACTCGCCGACGAAGCCGTAGTTGAACTCGCGCAACCGGCGGCCCAGGACGCCGGAGCGGACCTCTTCTTCGGAGGCGGTCGAAATCACTGTTTCGGTCATGCGTCGCCGTTCGCCAGCAAGGTCTCCTCGAACAACTTCAGCAACAGCCGCGCGAACACATCCATGTTCCATGGCCGGTCGGTCGCGCCGGTCTCGATCGTGCGGCTGACCACGAGACCGTCCGCGCCGGTCACGGCGATGCAGACATGCCCGGGCGCATCGCCGTACGGGCTGCCCGACGGTCCCGCCGCGCCGCTCTCGCAGATGCCCCACTTCGAACGATGGGCGTCGCGGATGCGGCCCGAGATGAAGCGCGCGTAGGGCTCGGTCTCGCCGCGCATGTCGCCCATGTCCTCGGGCGTGAGGCCGAGCAGGGCCTTGCCGGCGCGGCGCGAATAGATGACCGCGCCGCCCAGGAAGTAGGCCGAGGCGCCCGGCAGCGCGAGCAGGGCGGCCGAGACCAGGCCGCCGGCCGACGATTCGGCGACCGCCACCGTCTGGCGCCGCTCGCGCAGCGTCGCCCCCACGCGGGCGGCGAGCACGGAAAGCGGTTCGAGGTCGGTGAGGTCGGGCGCGGACATGGAGGTCGAAAGAAGTAAGAAAGAAGAAATGACCGACCGTTCGATCGATCAAACAAACAAGCGAAAGAACGATCAGGCTGTGCCCGCACGCGACCCCGGTCGTCGCACATACGACGGCGCGCGCTCGTGGCTCGAGGTGTGGCCGTACACCGTGTCGGCCGGGTAGTACTCGGCCTGCAGCTGCACCTTGGCCGCGGCTTCCTCGCCCGCCACATGGGCGATGAAGGCGAGCATCAGGTCGGTGCCGGCCGACACGCCGGCCGAGGTCCAGACGTGGCCGTCCTGCACGAAGCGTTGCTCCACCACCTTCACGTCGCCGAGCGCGCGCAGGCGGTCGAGCGATCCCCAGTGCGTGGTCGCGGTGCGGCCCGAGAGCAGGCCGGCCGCATGCAGCACGAAGGCGCCGGTGCACACCGACAGCAGCGCCTTGCAGCCGGGCGCCTGCGCGGCCAGGAACTGCACCATGGCGGGGTTGTCGACCTCGCGCCGCGTGCCCATGCCGCCGGGCACGAGCAGAAAGTCGAGCGGCGGGCAGTCGGCGAACGACACATGCGGGTTGATCGACAGCCCCTTGGCGCAGACGACCGGGCCATGCGTTTGCGCTACCACGAGGCAGTTGGCGGGGCCGCCGGCCAGCTTGCTCCACATGGTGAGCATTTCCCGGGGACCGACGAAATCGAGCTCCTCGACCTCGGGGAAGACGACGATTGCGAAATTCATGCGTGCGAACTCCTGGTGGGGTGGCCGGCAGGGGCCCTGTCACGGGCGCGAAGCCGCAAGCATATAGAGTGCCGCCGAGGTGATGTCCGTGACAGCTGGTTGCAAGCTTGGCTCAGTGTTCTCCCTCAGAGTTGTGTGGCCTGAAAATGGCTAGAGTGAAGGCGGCCGTTCAGGCTTTTTGCTAGCTTCAATCAAGGAAATCTCATGAGCAAGAAAGTTGCATATGTCACCGGAGGCATGGGTGGCATCGGAACAGCCATCTGCCAGCGTCTCTACAAAGACGGGTTCACCGTGGTCGCAGGTTGCGGCCCCACGCGGGACTACGCCAAGTGGCTGGCCGAACAGAAAGCCGAAGGCTTCGAGTTCCACGCGTCGGTCGGCAATGTCGGCGACTGGCAATCCACCGTCGAAGCCTTCTCCGCCGCCAAGGCGGCCCACGGGGCGATTGACGTGCTCGTCAACAACGCCGGCATCACGCGGGACCGCATGTTCCTCAAGATGACGCCCGAGGACTGGAGCGCGGTGATCGAAACCAACCTCAACAGCATGTTCAACGTCACCAAGCAGGTGGTGGGCGACATGGTCGAAAAGGGCTGGGGCCGCATCATCAACATCAGCTCGGTCAACGGCGCCAAGGGCCAGGCCGGCCAGACCAACTACTCGGCGGCCAAGGCCGGCATGCACGGCTTCACGATGGCGCTGGCGCAGGAGCTGGCCAACAAGGGCGTCACCGTGAACACGGTGAGCCCGGGCTACATCGGCACCGACATGGTCAAGGCCATCCGCCAGGAAGTGCTCGACAAGATCGTGGCCACGATCCCGGTCAAGCGCCTGGGCGAGCCGAGCGAAATCGCTTCCATCATCGCGTGGCTCGCCACCGACGAAGGCGGCTACAGCACCGGGGCCGACTTCTCGGTCAACGGCGGCCTCCACATGCACTGAGCATGCGCGCCACGCCCTGAAAACAAAAACCCGCTTCGGCGGGTTTTTTCATTTGGGCCGAAACGACCCCCACAGGACACACGACTTCAACCATCGAAAGCAACCCGACACGAACCCTTTCTTCTGCGTTTTCCTTCATCTTTTCAGGAGGCAGTCATGGCACATACAACAAGCACAGTACCCAGGAAGCTCCCCCTTTACCGTTCCCTGTACGTGCAGGTGATCACCGCGGTGATCGTCGGCGTGCTGCTGGGGTACTTCTACCCCTCGCTCGGAGAGTCGATGAAGCCCTTGGGCGACGGCTTCATCAAGCTCATCAAGATGATCATCGCGCCGATCATCTTCTGCACGGTGGTGGTCGGCATCGCCGGCATGGAAGACATGAAGAAGGTCGGCAAGACCGGCGGGCTGGCGCTTTTGTACTTCGAGATCGTGAGCAGCATCGCGCTGGTGGTCGGCCTCGTGCTGGTGAACCTGCTCAAGCCGGGCGCGGGCATGAACATCGACGCGTCCACGCTCGACACCAAGGCCATCGCGGCCTACACCGGCCCCGGCAAGATGACCGGCACGGTCGACTTTCTGCTCAACGTGATTCCCTCCACCGTGGTCGATGCCTTCGCCAAGGGCGAGATCCTGCAGGTGCTGCTCATCGCGGTGCTGTTCGGCTTTGCGCTGCACCGCTTCGGCGGGCGCGGCACGCTGGTGTTCGACGTGATCGAGAAGGGCTCGCACGTGCTGTTCGTGATCGTCAACTACATCATGAAGCTCGCGCCCATCGGCGCCTTCGGCGCGATGGCCTTCACCATCGGCAAGTACGGGCTGGGCAGCCTGCTGTCGCTGGGCAAGCTCATGGGCACCTTCTACCTGACCTGCCTGCTGTTCATCTTCGTGGTGCTGGGGCTCATTGCGCGCTTTCACGGCTTCAGCATCTGGAAGTTCATCAAGTACATCAAGGAAGAGCTGCTGATCGTGCTGGGCACCTCGTCCAGCGAATCGGTGCTGCCGCGCATGATGGAGAAGATGGAGAACCTGGGCGCCCACAAGACCTGCGTGGGGCTGGTGATTCCCACGGGTTACTCGTTCAACCTGGACGGCACCTCGATCTACCTGACGATGGCGGCGGTGTTCATCGCGCAGGCCACCAACACGCCGATGACGCTCACGCAGGAGATCACGCTGCTGGCCGTGCTGCTGCTCACCTCGAAGGGGGCGGCCGGTGTCACGGGCAGCGGCTTCATCGTGCTGGCGGCCACGCTGTCGGCGGTGGGGCATGTGCCGGTGGCGGGGCTGGCGCTCATCCTGGGCATCGACCGCTTCATGTCGGAGGCGCGCGCGCTCACCAACCTGATCGGCAACGGCGTGGCCACCATCGTGGTCGCCAAGTGGACCAACGAACTGGACACCGAGCGGCTGCAGGCCGGGCTCAACAACGAGAGCTGGGTCGAGTCGCAGGAGCCCGAGGAGCTGGTGAACGCGCGCGAATCGAAGATGGCGCAGTAGCCGGGGCAGGGCGCCGGCCTGCGCGTTTGGGTGCGGTGCGGCGCGTTTCGGTGCGCGTCAGTGCACCAGGGCCACCGCGAGCAGCGGCTGCGCCCTGGCATCGAGCTCGCGTTCGTACAGCGGGGCGGCCTTGGCGTAGGCGCCCTGGGCGCGATGGGCCGCGGCCAGGTTCTGCCGGCTGTACAGCACGGCGTGTGCGTCGGGGCGCCGCTGCTTCTCGTGGATCGCCAGGGCGCGTTCGTACAGCGCAATGGCCTGGTCGAAGGCCTCGCGGCGGTAGTGCAGGCCGGCCAGCGCGCTCAGCGTGAACGCCACCCGCGGGCTGTCCGGCCCGGCGGTCTTTTCCTGGATGGCGAGCGCGGCCGTGTACGACTGCGCGGCCCGGGTCAGCTGCCCCTGCCGCTGGTGGACATGGGCCAGCAGCACGAGGCTGAGGGCCGCGTCGGCGGACTCGGGCCCGCCTGTGCGTTGCGCCGTCTGTAGCACCTGCTGCGCCAGCTCGAGCGTGCCGACGTCGTAGCAGTTGGCGTTGATGCGTTGCACGAGTTCCTGGCGCAGCACGCGCCATTCGGGGTTGCCGTCCTGCGCGTACAGCGCGCCGAACTGCGAGGCCGCCAGGACGACGCCGGCGGCAAGCCATGCCTTCGCGAATTTCATGGGGCCGAATCTAGTGGCCCGGCCCGAAAAACGAATACCTCGTTCATGGGAGTCCGCGCCCGCGGGGGGGGGGCCCCGGGGCGCGGACGGCGCTGGCGCCCCGCCTCAGGCGAGATCGAAGCGGTCCAGGTTCATCACCTTGGTCCAGGCGGCCACGAAGTCGTCGATGAACTTCTGCTGGCTGTCGGAAGCGCCATAGACCTCGGCGATGGCGCGCAGCTGCGCGTTGGAGCCGAACACCAGGTCGACGCGCGTGCCGGTCCACTTGAGCGTGCCGGTCTTGCGGTCGCGGCCTTCGTACTCTTCCTTGGCGTCCGACACCGCCTTCCACTCCGTGCCCATGTCGAGCAGGTTGACGAAGTAGTCGTTGCTCAGCGTGCCGGGCGTCTTCGTGAAGACGCCGTGGCGCGTCTGGCCGACGTTGGTGTCGAGCACGCGCAGGCCGCCGACCAGCACCGTCATCTCGGGCGCCGTGAGCGTGAGCAGCTGCGCCTTGTCGATCAGCAGTGCTTCGCCGGGCACGCTGTAGCGGCCCTTCAGGTAGTTGCGGAAGCCGTCGGCCGCGGGCTCCAGGGGCTCGAACGAGGGCACGTCGGTCTGCTCTTGCGAGGCGTCGGCGCGACCCGGCGAGAAGGGCACCTTCACTTCACGCCCGCCATTGCGCGCGGCCTGCTCCACGCCCGCCCCACCGGCCAGCACGATCAGGTCGGCCAGCGAGATCTTCTTGCCGCCGGTCTGCGCCGCGTTGAACTCGCTCTGAATGCCTTCGAGCACCTTCAGCACTTGGGCCAGCTGCGCGGGCTGGTTGACGGCCCAGTCCTTCTGCGGTGCCAGCCGCACGCGGGCGCCGTTGGCACCGCCGCGCATGTCGGAGCCGCGGAAGGTGGAGGCCGAGGCCCACGCCGTCGACACCAGCTGCGCGGGCGTGAGGCCCGAGGCCAGCACCTTCTTCGTCAGCGCCGCGACGTCGTTGGCGTCGACCAGCGGGTGGTCGACGGCCGGGATCGGGTCTTGCCAGATCAGCTCTTCGGCCGGCACCTCGGGCCCGAGGTAGCGGGCGCGCGGGCCCATGTCGCGGTGCGTGAGCTTGAACCAGGCGCGCGCGAAGGCGTCGGCGAGCTGGTCGGGGTTGGCCAGGAAGCGGCGCGAGATCTTTTCGTAGGCCGGGTCCAGGCGCAGCGACAGGTCGGTGGTGAGCATGGTCGGCGCGTGGCGCTTGGCGGCGTCGTGCGCGTCGGGGATGGTGCCGGCACCGGCGCCGCCCTTGGCCACCCACTGGTGCGCGCCGGCGGGGCTCTTGGTCAGCTCCCATTCGTAGCCGAACAGGTTCTCGAAGAAGTTGTTGCTCCACTTCGTGGGCGTGGTGGTCCACGTCACTTCGAGGCCGCTGGTGATGGTGTCGCCACCCTTGCCGGTACCGAAGCTGTTCTTCCAGCCGAAGCCCTGGTCTTCGAGGCCGGCGGCTTCGGGTTCCTTGCCGACGTTCGAGGCCGGCCCCGCGCCGTGGGTCTTGCCGAAGGTGTGGCCGCCGGCGATGAGCGCCACGGTTTCCTCGTCGTTCATGGCCATGCGGGCGAAGGTGTCGCGGATGTCGTGGGCCGCGGCGATCGGGTCGGGGTTGCCGTCCGGGCCTTCGGGGTTCACGTAGATCAGGCCCATCTGCACGGCGCCCAGCGGGTTCTCGAGGTTGCGGCTGTGCGGCACCTTGCTGTCGTCGTCCTTCACGAGCACGCCGCGGTCTTTCTCGACGCCGGGCGAGCCCTGTGCGTAGCGCACGTCGCCGCCCAGCCAGGTCTTCTCGCGGCCCCAGTACACGTCCTGGTCGGGCTCCCACACGTCGGGGCGGCCACCGCCGAAGCCGAAGGTCTTGAAGCCCATGGTCTCGAGCGCGACGTTGCCGGTGAGGATCAGCAGGTCGGCCCAGGAAATCTTCTGGCCGTACTTCTGCTTGATCGGCCACAGCAGGCGGCGCGCCTTGTCCAGGCTCACGTTGTCGGGCCAGCTGTTGAGCGGCGCGAAGCGCTGCTGCCCTCGGCCCGCGCCGCCACGGCCGTCACCGATGCGGTAGGTGCCGGCGCTGTGCCAGGCCATGCGGATGAAGAGCGGGCCGTAGTGGCCGAAGTCGGCCGGCCACCAGTCTTGCGAGTCGGTCATCAGCGCGGCGAGGTCTTTCTTCACCGCGGCGAGGTCCAGGCTCTGGAAGGCCTTGGCGTAGTCGAAACCGGCGCCCAGGGGATCGGATTTGGAGGAGTGCTGGTGCAGCAGGTCCAGGCGCAGCTGCTCGGGCCACCAGTCGCGGTTCGTGGTGCCGGCGCCGGTGGCCTGGCTGAACGGGCACTTCGCTTCGGTTTTCTCGTTGCTCATGGGGAGGCTCCTGTTGTTGGGGGGACGGGGGGACCGCTCAAATTCTGGATGAGAAAGGTGTCGATGCGAATAGAAGTGCTTTATGCCTACGATAGTTCGCGTCGCTTCCGTAGGGGTGTAGACGCAGGCCCGTAGAAGCCTGCGGGCTTCAAAGGTTGGGGGCCGTTCCTGCAAAATGGACCGATGCCCCACAGCGTCTCCCTCATCAATACGATTGCCGCCGGCCTGGGGTTGGCGCTGGTGTTCGGCTTTCTCGCGGCGCGGCTGCGATTGCCGGCGCTGGTGGGGTACCTCCTGGCGGGCGTGATCATCGGCCCGTTCACGCCCGGCTTCGTGGCCGACGCGGGCATTGCCGCGCAGCTGGCCGAGATCGGCGTGATGCTGCTGATGTTCGGCGTGGGCCTGCACTTTTCGCTGGCCGACCTGCTCGCGGTGCGCAAGATCGCGCTGCCCGGCGCCATCGCGCAGATCGCGGTCGCCACGCTGCTCGGCGGCGGCCTCGCCATGTGGTGGGGCTGGAGCTGGGGCACGGCGCTGGTGTTCGGGCTGGCGCTGTCGGTGGCGAGCACGGTGGTGCTGCTGCGTGCGCTCGAGAGCCTGGGCATCCTCGATTCCTTCACCGGCCGCATCGCGGTGGGCTGGCTGGTGGTCGAAGACCTCGCGATGGTGCTGGTGCTCGTGCTGCTGCCGCCGCTGGCGGGCGCGCTGGGCAGCACCAAGGTCGACACCAGCGGCGACCCCGTCTGGCAGACGCTGGGCCTCACGCTGCTGCAGGTCGGCGGCTTCGTCGTGCTGATGCTGGTGGTGGGGCGGCGCGTGTTCCCGTGGATCCTCTGGCAGGTCACGCGCACCGGTTCGCGCGAGCTGTTCACGCTGTGCGTGGTGGCGGCGGCCGTGAGCATCGCCTTCGCCTCGGCGGCGCTGTTCGGCGTGTCGTTCGCACTGGGCGCCTTCTTCGCCGGCATGGTGATGCGCGAGTCGCAGTTCAGCCACCGCGCGGCGCAGGAGTCGCTGCCGCTGCGCGATGCGTTTGCCGTGCTGTTCTTCGTGTCGGTCGGCATGCTGTTCGACCCCTCGGTGCTGCTGGAGCGCCCGCTGCAGGTGCTGGCCGTGGTGCTGGTGATCGTGCTGGGCAAGTCGCTCGCGGCCTGTGCGCTGGTGCTGGTGTTCCGCTACCCGCTCGCCACCGCGCTCACGGTGAGCGCGAGCCTGGCGCAGATCGGCGAGTTCTCGTTCATCCTGGCCGGGCTGGGCGTGTCGCTCGGCCTGCTGCCGGTGGAAGGGCAGAGCCTGGTGCTGGCGGGCGCGCTGATCTCCATCGCCACCAACCCGCTGTGGTTCAGCCTCATCGCACCGCTGCAGAAATGGCTGCACGCGCATTCGAAGTTCGCACGCGAACTCGACGCGCGCAGCGACCCGCTGGCCGAACTGCCCATGACCACCGAGGCCAAGTACCTGTCGCGCCAGGTGGTGCTGGTCGGCTACGGCCGGGTGGGCCGGCGCATCGCCGCCGAGCTCGAGACGAACGACATCCCCTACGTGGTGGCCGAGCAGAACCGCGAGCTGGTCGAGAAGCTGCGCGAGGCCGGCATCCCCGCCGTGTGGGGCGACGCGGCCGACCCGGCGGTGCTGATCCAGGCGCATGTGGCACGCGCCCGCGTGCTCGTGGTGGCCACGCCCGACGCCATGAACGTGCGCCAGATGATCGAAACCGCGCGCACGCTGAACCCCACCATCCAGACCGTGGTGCGCAGCCACAACGAGCAGGAAGCCCGCCTGCTGGCCGCCGAAACCGACGCGAAGGTGTTCCTGGGCGAACAGGAACTCGCCCAGGCCATGGCCCGCGATGTGGTGCAGCGCGCCGCCGCGATGGCGGTGCCAGCTTGACGATTCAAAGGTCCTCGATCACCAGCGTGCGATAGCGCTCGGCGATCGAGTAGGGCACGGTACGCACCAGTTCCATCACGCGCTCGGTGATGGCGCCGTCCTTGGTGCGGATCAGCAGGCCCGTGTGGCCTTCGTGGGCCAGCTGGATGAAGGCGCGCACCGTGTCGCCGTCGGTGCCGGCGGAGGGCAGGGGACTGTGCGAGGCGTGCACGGTCGGCGCGATTTCCGCCAGGACGGTTTCGGCCGGTATCAGGTAGACCTCGTCGCCGCTCACGATGCCTTTCGCGATCAGCCCGTGGCCGATGCGGCTGGCGTCTTCGACGCTCGGAAACATCACCAGGGAGTAACCGGTCGGGTAGAACGCGCCACCGAAGGCGGCGCGCATGTTGGGTTCAAGCGTGAAATGTTTCATGCTGACTCCTTGTTCTGATGCAACTCCCCACCCCTAACATTAGGCCGCGCGGCGTCCATGCACTGTAGGAGAAGCCCTAGTACTGACAACCGCGCCGGCCCCTTGCCCGTTCAAAGGCGGGTTCATTCCCTGTTTCATTTCTCTGACCGTCATGCCTTCGCCGAGAGACATCGCACTCACCGTCCACGAACTGGAAGAAGGGGAGTTCTACTGGGTGCTGATGGAGGCCGTGGACGGCTCGCCCGGCGACTCCACCCATGTGTACGTGCCGCTCGAAGCCGCCCACGAGCCCTACGCCACGTATTCGAATGCACTGGTGGCCGGCGTGGCGGTGCTGCGGCGGCTGTTCGGGCCCGACGGCAAGCCCGTCTGACGGGGCCCGCAAGGGCGCCGCCGCAGGGCGCTCCCTATAATCCCGGCGGTTGGAAACATTGGTTCACACCGGTGTCGTCCAACACCCCACGGTTCGAAGGTGCCCTGCACGACCAGTCACAGGATTGGCGGCGGGGTTAAACGGGAAGCAGGTGCGAGGCGTCGTTTTTTCGAACGACCCTTCCATTCCTGCGCTGCCCCCGCAACGGTCAGCGGACATCGACACCCTCAGGCCCCGGCGATTCTTCGCCCGGGCAGCCACTGCGCTTCGGCGTGGGAAGGCGAGGGCTTCGGCGCCGAGGTGCATGCATTGCACCCCGACGCACTCCGCGAGCCCGGATACCGGCCTTCGCAACCGCCTTCGGATGCTGCGGGAGTGCGTGTCCGGGCCTGCCGCTTTTCCCTCGCGCGAAACGGCACCGCCCCTCGTCTCTTCTCCCTCGGCGTCCGCGATCGGTCAGGAGCCTGCGGGGACGCGGGCCACAGGAGAAGTCGGATGAATCGCATTGCATCGCCACCGCGCGATCGCTCGGGCCCACCCCTGCAGCGGGCGCGCCTTTCGGGTCTTTCAGGTCTTTCGCTGGGGCTCGGCCTCGCTTGCGGGCCCGCCCTGGCCCAATCGGGCGACACACCCGGTCGCCCCAGCCTCACGCCCGTGCAGGTCGAAGCCAGCCGCCACACGCCGCTGGCCCTGGACGAACCCACGCAGACCGGCAGCCGCCTGGGCCTCACGCCGCTCGAAACGCCCGCCAGCATCGAGGTGCTCACCGGCGACGCGATCCGCGCGCGCGGCGACGTGTCGGTGGTCGAGGCCGCGAGCCGCGCCACCGGCATCACGGGGTCGCCCGCGCCGGGCAACGGCGGCTCGTCGCTGTCGGCGCGCGGCTTCAACGGCCACGGCTCGGTGATGCAGCTGTACGACGGCACGCGCCTGTACGTGGGCGCGGGCACCGTCACCTTCCCGTTCGACACCTGGTCGACCGACCGCATCGAGGTGCTGCGCGGCGCCGCCTCGGTGATGTTCGGCGAGGGCGCCATCGGCGGCGCGATCAACGTGGTGCCCAAGAAGCCCACGCGCGGCCCGGTGCAGAACGAAGCGCTCGTGACCGTGGGCTCCGACGCCACGCGCCAGGTCGCCTTCGGCAGCGGCGGGGCGATCAACGACATGCTCTCGTACCGCTTCGACATCAGCCACCGCAAGACCGACGGCTTCATGCGGCGCGGCGAGGCCGAGAGCCTGGCGGTGGGCGGCGCGGTGCGGCTCGATGTGTCGCCACGGCTGCAGTTCACGCTCTCGCACGACGAGGGCCGCCAGACGCCGCAGCGCTATTTCGGCGTGCCGCTCGTCAACGGCCGCCTGAGCAGCCTGAACCGCGAACAGAACTACAACCTCGACGACGCCGAGGTCAAGTACCGCGACCGCTGGACCCGCCTCGATGCGCAGTGGACGCCCAACGACGCCGTCACCGTGCGCAACCAGCTCTATCGCCTGGACAGCAAGCGCCACTGGCGCGACAGCGAAACCTACACCTACAGCGCCATCACGAACCGCGTGACGCGCGGCGACTACCTGGAGATCGGCCACGACCAGGAGCAGATCGGCAACCGCACCGACGCCACCTTCAAGCACGCGCTGTTCGGCCTGAAGAACCAGGTGCTGGTGGGCTTCGACGCCAACCGCATCGACTTCCTGAATTCGAGCGACACGCCCTACGGCGGGCGCTCGGTGGTCGACGCCTTCGTCTTCAACCCCGGCACCTACGCTTCGCCCACGCCCTACCTGCCGCGCTACAAGACGAAGACCAGCACCTACGCCTTCTTCGCCGAAGACAAGCTGGCCTTCAACGAACACTGGTCGGTGGTCGGCAGCCTGCGCTGGGACCGCGCGAAGATCGTGCGCACCGATCCGCAGAACCGCGCCCCGCGCCTGGACAAGACCTTCGAGTACGCCACGGGTCGCCTCGGCGTGGTCTACGCGCCCGACGCCGCGCAGTCGTTCTATGCGCAGGTGGCGCGCGCGGCCGATCCGCTCACCGGGCTCATCAGCACGTCCGCCACGCAGGTGCCGTTCGAGCTCAGCGTGGGCAAGCAGGTCGAGGTGGGCTACAAGCGCCAGCTGGCCGAGGGCCGCGGCGCCTGGAGCGTGGCGGCCTACCGCATCGAGAAGACCAAGCTGCTGTCGCGCGACGCGAACGACCCGACCGTCGTGCAGCAGATCGGCAAGCAGTCGTCCGAAGGCATCGAGGCCACGCTCGACCTGGCGTTGACCTCCACGCTGCGCCTCGAGGCCAACGCCGCGCGGCTGCGTGCGCGCTACGACGACTTCAATGAAGCGGTCGGCAAGTCGCTGGTCTCGCGCGCGGGCAACACGCCGGCCGGCGTGCCCCAGGTGGCGGCCAACCTGTGGCTGCACTGGCGCTTCCTGCCGCAGTGGGAGGCCGAGCTCGGCGTGCGCCACGTCGGCGCGCGGCAGGTCGATGCGGCCAACACGCGCCGCATCGGCTCCTACACCGTGGCCGACGCGGGCGTGAGCTGGCAGGCGAACCCGTCGCTCAAGCTCGCGCTGCGCGCCTTCAACCTGGCCGACCGCAGGTACCCGGTCTCGTTCTCGAACGGCGGCAACCAGTGGCTGCTGGGCCGTCCGCGCTCGTTCGAGCTGTCGGCGTTCGTGACCTTCTGAGCATGGCCGCATGAGCACCGCATGGCAACGCGCATGGCCCCCGCTTCGGCGGGCGCTGTACTGGACGCACCGATGGCTGGGCATCGGCGGCTGCCTGCTGTTCGTCATGTGGTTCGTCTCGGGCGTGGTCATGATGTACGTGGGGTACCCGAACCTCACGGACGAAGAGCGGCTCGCGGGGCTCGGCCCGGTGCGTTTCGCGCAGGCGGTGGTCACGCCGTCTGCCGCGTTCGAGGCGCTGCCGCCAGCGGTGCGCACGCAGCCGCCCCGGCGCATGGCGCTGGAGATGCAGGCCGGCACCGACGCGCAGCCCGTGTGGCGCATCGTCGATGCACGCGGCGGGCGGCATGCCGTGTCCGCGCGCGATGGCCGTGTGCTCGGGCCGGTCGATGCGGCGCAGGCCGAGGCCATCGCCCGCGACTTCTCCGCACAGCCCGGCGCACGATGGGCCGAGACGCTGGAGCGCGACCAGTGGACCGTGCCGCAGGGCCTGAACCCGCTGCGCCCGCTGCACCGTATCGAAACCGGCGACGTGGCGGGCACCGAGCTGTACGTGTCCTCGCGCACCGGCGAGGTGGTGCGCGACACCACGCGCGCCGAGCGCTTCTGGAACTGGCTGGGCGCCGTGCCGCACTGGATCTACTTCACGCCGCTACGCGCCGACCCGCCGCTGTGGCACGACGTGGTCGTGTGGCTGTCGGCCGCGTGCATCGTCTCGACCGTGACGGGCATCGTCATCGGCATCCTGCGCCTTCGACTGCGGCGGCGCTTTCGCAGCGGCGCGGTCACGCCGTACACCGGCTGGATGGCCTGGCACCACATCGCCGGGCTCATCGGCGGCTTCTTCGTGCTGACCTGGATCGTGAGCGGCTGGCTCTCGATGAACCCGAACGGGTGGTTTCAGCGCGCACCGGCCGATGCGGCCGCGATGGCGCGCTACACGGGCACCGGCGTGTCGCCGTTCCCCTGGCCACCGACCGTGGTGCCGGCAGGCGAGGGCGCTGCCGCACCGCGTGAGGCGCTGCTGATGTGGTTCGACGGGAAGCCGCTGCTGCAACTGCGTGATGCGCAGGCCCGCGTGCAGGTGGTCGATGCAGCGACCGGCGCGCCGGTCGTCATCGCTCGCGACGACATCGAACGCGCCGCCGTACGCCTGCGCCCCGGTGCCGCGATCACGCAGGCCACCTTGCAGACGCAGGAAGACTTCCACTGGTACGGCCACCACCGCACGCGCGTGCTGCCCGTGTGGCGGCTCGAATTCGACGACGCCGCGCGCAGCTGGCTCTACATCGACCCGACGAGCGGCCAGGTGGCCGGCAGCAACGACCGCAACGCGCGGCTGCGGCGCTGGCTCTTCAACGCCGCGCACAGCCTCGACTTTCCCTGGCTCATCCAGTACCGGCCGGCCTGGGACCTGGTGGTGTGGTTCCTGTCGGTCATCGGCGTCGTCGCTTCGGCGAGCGGCGTGGTGATCGGCTGGCGACGGCTGCGGCGCAAGCCACAGCCTTCGCCTGTTCAGCGGGGGCTGCAAGGCTCCCGGGTTTCATGACGGGGACTTGCGCAAGCCAGTCCATCCCCCAACAATCAACTTTCGCACTTCGGTGCATTTCAGGAGGTGCGCGATGCACATCGAACCCGGACTCGTCGACGGATCCAAGATCTTCCTCAGCTATGCCACGGGGGCGGCTGCACTGGCTTACACAGGCAAGGTCGCCTTCGACACCTTGCGCAAGGACGGCCCCATCGGCCTGCTGCTGCGCTCGGTCTTCACTGTGATGCTCGTGTTCTGCTTCTTCGAGGTGTTCCCGCACCATCCCGTGGGCGTGTCCGAGGTCCACCTGATCCTGGGCACCACGCTGATGCTCCTCTTCGGGCTCGCGCCCGCGGCCATCGGCCTGGCCGGCGGCTTGCTCATCCAGAGCCTGTTCTTCGCACCGCCCGACCTGCCGCAGTACGGCATGAACGTCACGACCTTGCTGGTGCCGCTGTTCGCGACCGCCGCGCTGGCCCGCCGCATCATTCCCGCGAACATGGCCTACGTGGACATCAGCTACCAGCAGGCTTTCAAGCTGTCGGTGGCCTACCAGGGCGGCATCGTGGTGTGGGTCGGCTTCTGGGCGCTCTACGGCCGCGGCACGGGCCTCGAGAACCTCAGCCAGATCGCCAGCTTCGGCGCGGCCTACATGACCGTCGTGCTGGTCGAGCCGCTGGTCGACCTGGGCGTGCTGGCCGCGGCCAAGGCCTGGCGCCGCCTGCAGGGCACGGCCCTGGTCGAGCGCCGCCTGTACAGCGCCGTCTGATTCGCGCCGGCTGCCCCTCGTTGAAGAGGGCGTGCCGTTCGCCGGCGCGTGCGCCACGCACGCGCCGCGCGCCCGATTCCCCGTGCGCCTTGCGCGCCTGAAAGCATTCACTCCATGACACAAAGCAACGCCAAGATCCCCGTCACCATCGTCACGGGCTTCCTCGGCAGCGGCAAGACCACGCTGCTGCGCCACATCCTCGGCAACGCCGAGGGCCGCCGCATCGCGGTGGTGGTCAACGAGTTCGGCGAACTCGGCATCGACGGCGACATCCTGCGCGGTTGCGGCATCGGCTGCGACGATGAAGGCAACGAGCGTGAAGGTGCGCTGTACGAACTCGCCAACGGCTGTGTCTGCTGCACCGTGCAGGAAGAGTTCCTGCCCGTGATGCTGCAGCTGGCCGAGCGGCGCGACCAGATCGACGCCGTGCTCATCGAGACCTCGGGCCTGGCGCTGCCCAAGCCGCTGGTGCAGGCCTTCCAGTGGCCCGACATCGCGAACATCTTCACCGTCGATTCGGTGGTCACCGTGGTCGACGGCCCCGCCGCCGCCTCGGGCCAGTTCGCCGCGAATCCCGCGCAGGTCGACGTGCAGCGTCGCGCCGACCCCAACCTGGACCACGAATCGCCGCTGCACGAGCTGTTCGAAGACCAGCTCTCGGCCGCCGACCTCGTGGTGCTCAACAAGACCGACCTGATGGACGCCGCCGCGCGCGCGCAGGTCGAGGCGCTGGTGCGAGAAGAACTGCCGCCCGAGGTGAAGATCGTCGGCGCCACCGAAGGCAAGCTGCCGCTGGCGCTGCTGCTGGGCCAGGGCCGCGCCGCCGAAAGCACCATCCACCTGCGCGAGAGCCACCACGACCACGAGGAAGATCACGACCACGACGAGTTCGACTCGCTCGTGATCGAGCTGCCGCCCGTGGACCGCGACGGTCTCATCGCCGTGCTGACCGCACTGGTCGAACAGCACACCATCTTCCGCGTGAAGGGCTTCGTCGCCGTGCCGCACAAGCCGATGCGCCTGCTGGTGCAGGGCGTGGGCCGCCGCTTCGACCACCACTTCGATCGCCGCTGGCGCGACGGCGAGGCGCAGCGCACGCGGCTCGTGTTCATCGGCGAAGACCTGGACGAAGGCGCATTGCGCAAGGCACTGGAAGGCGTGGCGGCCGTTCCCGCCTGACCGCATGCACCTGCTGAGCACCCAGCCCGGCCGCTTCGTCGAGGACGACCCGAGCGTCGTCACCCGGCTCGACCAGACGCCGGGCGACATCGTGGTGCTCAGCTCGGCCGACACCACGCTCGCGCTGCTCGCTGCCGCGCGCACGGCGCTGGCGGCCACCGACCCCGGCTACCCCTCGCTGCGGCTGGCCAACCTCATGCACCTGCGCCAGCCTGCGTCGCTCGACCTGTACGTCGACGAGGTGCTGCGGCATGCGCGCGTGGTGGTGGTCGACCACCTGGGAGCCGAGTCGGCCTGGGCCTACGGCCTGCAGCAGCTCGAGAAGCTCGCCAAGCGTCAGGGCCAGCAGCTCGCGATGTTCTCGGGCGACCTGCAGGAAGACGAGGACCTGCTCGCGCGCGGCACCGCGGCGCGTGGCGTGAGCCGGCAGCTGTGGCAGTACCTGCGATCGGGCGGCGCGGGCAACGCGGCGCAGTTCCTGCGCGCGGTGGCCTTCCACGGGCTGGGCCATGGCGAGGCCCCGTTGCCGCCGCGCAGCCTGCCGCAGGTGGCGCTGCATGTGCCGGGCGGCATGGACGCGACACACACGGTCGCGGGCATCGACGACCTGCGCGCCGGCTGGCATGCGGACGCGCCCGTGGTGGCGCTGGTGTTCTACCGCTCGCACCTGCTGTCGGGCAACACCGAGGCCTTCGATGCGCTGGCCGCCGCGCTGCATGCGCAAGGACTGAACCCGCTGCCCGTGGCGCTCGATTCGCTCAAAGACCCGCTGTGCCTGTCTGCACTGCGCGCCCTGTGCACTGAGCACGACGTGCAGCTGGTGCTCAACACCACCGCCTTCGCCGCGCTGGGGCAGGGCGCTTCGGACGAAAGCGGTGAGCCTCTGGCACTCGCGGGCGATGCTCCCGTGCTGCAGGTGATCGTGAGCGGCGGCAATCGCGAGGACTGGCTCGCCGACAGCCAGGGCCTGCGCCCACGCGACATCGCGATGCAGATCGCGCTGCCCGAGATGGACGGGCGCATCGTCACGCGCGCCGTGAGCTTCAAGGGCCTGTCGCACCGCTGCGAACTCACGCAGACCGAGGTGGTCGGCTACCGGCCCGAGCCCGACCGCATCGCCTTCGTGGCCGAACTCGCGCGCCGCTGGTGCAGCCTGCGCAGACTGCGCGCCGACGAGAAGCGCGTCGCGCTCATCCTCGCGAACTACCCCGGCAGCGAAGGCCGCATCGGCAGCGGCGTGGGGCTGGACACGCCGGCCTCGGTGATGGCCATCCTGCGCACGATGCAGGCCGAGGGCTACACGCTCGACACGCTGCCCGCGGACGGCGACGCGCTGATGCGCACGCTGCAGGAGGGCATCGCCAACGACCCCGCGCAATGGGCCGAGCGGCCCGCGTGGCAGAGCTACGCGCTCGCCGACTACCGCGCTCGCCTCGCGGCGCTGCCCGAGGGCATGGCCGCCGCCATCGACGCGCAATGGGGCCCGCCCGAGCACGACCCGATGCTGCGCCAGGGCCGCTTCATGATCGCCGGGCTGCGGCTGGGCCGCGTGTTCGTGGGCATCCAGCCCGCGCGTGCGCTGGGACCGCTGGGCCTGGCCGACTATGCGAGTTATCACGACGCCGAGCTGGTGCCGCCGCACAGCTACCTCGCGTTCTATTTCTGGCTGCGCGATGTGTTCGCCATCGACGCGGTCGTCCACGTCGGCAAGCACGGCAACCTCGAATGGCTGCCGGGCAAGAGCCTCGCGCTTTCGGCCACCTGCTGGCCCGACGCGATTCTCGGGCCGCTGCCCAACGTGTACCCCTTCATCGTCAACGACCCCGGCGAGGGCGCGCAGGCCAAGCGCCGCACGCAGGCCGTGATCGTCGACCACCTGATGCCGCCGCTCACGCGCGCCGAGAACCACGGCCCGTTGCAGGACCTGGAGCGGCAGGTCGACGAGTACTACGACGCGCTGCTGGTCGACGCGCGCCGCGCCAAGGTGCTGCGCGCGCAGATCCTCGCGACCGTGCGCGCGCAGCACCTGGTCGAAGAACTGGGGATGCCGGGCGCGGAAGACGATGCCGTGCTGGCGCGCGTCGATGCGTACCTGTGCGAGCTGAAAGAAACCCAGATCCGCGACGGCCTGCATGTGTTCGGCGATTCGCCGCGCGCGCGGTTGCGACGCGACACGCTGCTCGCGCTCGCGCGCTTTCCGGCCGGCGACGGCGCGGGCGAGAACGCCGGGCTGCTCGGCGCGCTCGCCGCCGACCTGTTGCCCGGCGACGCCTTCGACCCGCTCGACATCGACGCGGCGAAGCCCTGGCAGGGGGCGCGGCCCGCGCTGCTGGCGGCCGTGAGCGACGAGGCCTGGCGGCATCAGGGCGACACGCGCGAGCGGCTGGAGCTGCTGGCGCAGCAGCTGCTCGAAGCGAACAGCTGTCCGCCCGATCTGCCGCGCACTGCTGCCGTGATGGGGCGCATCGCGCACCGTCTCGCACCTGCGCTCGATGCGTGTGGCGCCGAAGAACTGCGTCAGCTGTCGCGCGCACTGCAAGGCCGCTTCGTGCCGCCGGGACCGAGCGGTTCGCCCTCGCGCGGCCGGCCCGACGTGCTGCCGACCGGGCGCAACTTCTACGCGGTCGATACGCGCGCCATCCCCACGCCCACGGCCTGGATGCTCGGGCTCAAGTCGGCTGCGCAGCTGGTCGAACGCCACCTGCAGGAACACGGTGACTACCCCGTGGCGTTGGGCCTGTCGGTCTGGGGCACGGCCACCATGCGCACCGGCGGCGACGACCTGGCGCAGGCCTTCGCGCTCATCGGCGTGCGGCCCAAGTGGGCACCAGGCAGCCAGCGCGTGGTCGATTTCGAGGTGCTGCCCACCGTGGGCCTCGGGCGTCCGCGCATCGATGTCACGCTGCGCATCTCGGGCTTCTTCCGCGACGCCTTTCCCAATGCCGTGCAGATGTTCGACGCCGCCGTGCAGGCCGTGGCGGCGCAGGAAGACGAAGACGCCGAGCGCAATCCGATCCGTGCGCGCATCCTGCGCGAGGCCGCGGCGCTCGAAGCGCAGGGTGTGGCGCCCGATGAGGCACGCACGCAGGCCGGCTGGCGCGTGTTCGGTTCCGCGCCCGGCAGCTACGGCTCGGGCCTGCAGCCGCTGTTCGACCATGGCGACTGGCAGAGCGACGACGACCTGTCGAAGGCCTACGTCGGCGGCAGTGCCCATGCCTACGGCCAGGGCAGCGACGGCGTGCCGGCGGGCGATGCGCTGGTGCGCCGGCTGCGCGCCATGAACGTCGTGCTGCAGAACCAGGACAGCCGCGAGCACGACCTGCTCGACTCCAACGACTACTACCAGTTCCAGGGCGGCATGGCCGCCGCCGTGCGCCACCTGAGCGGGCAGCAGCCGGCGATGTACCACGGCGACCACGGCAACCCGCAGGCGCCGCGCGTGCGCACGCTGAAGGAAGAAATCAGCCGCGTGATCCGCGCGCGCGTGGTCAACCCCAAGTGGATCGACGGCGTGAAGCGCCACGGCTACAAGGGCGCCTTCGAGATGGCCGCCACGGTCGATTACCTCTTCGGCTTCGATGCCACCGCGCGCGTCGTGGGCGACCACCAGTACGCGATGGTGGCCGACGCCTACGTGCTCGACGAGGCCACGCGCGACTTCGTGAACGCGCACAATCCGCGCGCGCTGCAGGACATGCTCAACCGCCTGCTCGAAGCCATGCAGCGCGGCCTCTGGCAGTCGCCCGGCGACTACAAGAACCAATTGGAAAACCTGCTGCTCGACCACGAGCAGCAGATGGAAGGAAGCCCCCGATGACCACAGCCGCCCCGATGCCGGTGCCGTTCCCCTTTGCCGCGATCGCCGGCCAGCCGCAACTGCGCCAGGCGCTCTTGCTGGCCGCGGTCGATCCCGCGCTGGGCGGCGTGCTCATCGAAGGCCCGCGCGGCACCGCCAAGACCACGGCCGCGCGCGCGCTCGCCGAGCTGCTGCCCGGCGCGCCCTTCGTCACGCTGCCGCTGGGCGCGAGCCTCGAAAGCCTCGTGGGCACGCTCGACCTCGGGCAGGCGCTGGCTGGTCACGAACTGAAGTTTGCGCCGGGCCTGCTGGCGCGCGCGCACGGCGGCGTGCTGTACGTCGACGAGATCAACCTGCTGCCCGACGCGCTCATCGACTCGTTGCTCGACGCGGCGGCCAGCGGTGTCAACGTGGTGGAGCGCGACGGCATCTCGCACCGGCATCCCGCGCGCTTCGTGCTCGTGGGCACCATGAACCCGGAGGAGGGCACCTTGCGCCCGCAGCTGCTCGACCGCTTCGGCCTGTGCGTGCGGCTGCGCAACCTGCAGGACGCGGCCGAGCGCCAGGCCATCGTGCGTGCACGGCTGGCCTTCGATGCCGATCCGCAGGGCTTTCGTGCGGCGCATGCGACGGAGGAGGCCGAGCTCGCGGCGGCGCTGGTGCGTGCGCGCGCGCTCGTGGCGGACGCGGCGGCCTTGCCGTACGGCGATGCGGTGCACGACGCCGTCGGCGCGCTGTGCATCGCGGCCGGCGTGGACGGCCTGCGCGCCGACCTCGTGATGCTGCGCTCGGCGCGTGCGCTGGCGGCGTGGGAAGGCGCGGCATCGATCACCGACGACCATGTGCAGCGCGTGGCCGAAGCGGTGCTGCTGCATCGGCGCCATCCGGCGGCCGACGCGGCCGTGGCGCCTCCCATGGCATCACCCGCGCCTCACCGCAATCCGGGTGATGCACCTGCACGCGATGCCGGCGAGGGCGACTGGGGCGCGATGCCGCCCGAGCCCGTCGGCATCGAGCGTGTGAAGCCGCTGCGCCCGCTGATTTCCGCTTCTCAGGCCGCCCCAAAAAAAGCCTGAGCCTCCGGGACGCCGCACCCGCTGGCGCACGCCAGGGTGACCGGAGGCAGGGCACGCAACGGGACGCATGGCACGGCGCCGCCGTGCCCGGCACGGCCTTCGACTGGCCACGCACGCTCGTCGCCCGCGGCGCGGACCGGCTGCAGGCCGCGCACCTGCGCCATCGCCCGCAGGAGGCGCGCAGCGGTGCGTTGCATTGCTTCCTGCTCGACTGCTCGGCCTCGATGCGCCACGACGGCCAGCTCGCGCGCGCCAAGGGCCAGCTGCTCGCGCTGATGCAGGAGGCCTACCAGCGGCGCGACCATGTGGCGCTGCTGTGCTTTGCCGGCGACGTGGTCGAGCTGCGCCTGCCGCCGCGCCGCGCCAGCGCCTGGAACGACGACTGGGTCGCGCCCATCGCGGCCGGTGGTGGCACGCCATTGGCGCTGGGCGTGCTGCGCGCGCAGCAGCTGCTGGCGAAGCACGAGAGCCGCCAGCGCTGGCTCTGGCTGCTGACGGACGGCCGCAGCAACGAAAGCCCTGCGCGCCCCGCCGCGGCGGACGTCGCCTGCGTGATGGACTTCGAGCGCGCCCGCACACCGCTGCACCGGGCCCGGCAGCTGGCGGCGCAGTGGGACGCGCGCTACCTGAGCGCCTGAATCACAGGATCGTGGGGCGCGCCTCGGCGCTCATGGATCGACTTGGGACGAGAAGGGGCATCCGCCGCGTGGCGCACCGCTGCAGGCGGCGCCTTCGATACTGCGTCGCTCCCAACGAAACCCAGGAAACCCCATGTCCGTCACTCCCCGCCGCGTGGTGCGCGAAGGCGCGTTCAAGCACATCATTGCCGACGGTGTGCAGGTCGGCGACACGATCTATCTCTCGGGCCAGGTGAGCGTGGACGGCGAGGGCCGCACCCTGGGCGCCGGCGACATCGCGGCGCAGGTGCGGCAGGCCTACGCCAACGTACGCAGCCTGCTCGCATCCTTCGGCGCCTCGATGGCCGACGTGGTGGACGAAACCCTGTTCGTCACCGACATCGACGGCTTCCTCGGCCAGGCCGAGGCGCTGTTCGCCTTGCGCGCCGAGATGTTCGGCGGCGAGCCGCAGGTCTCGCAGACGCTGGTGCAGGTGGCGCGCCTCGGCAGCCCCGACTGGCTGATCGAGATCAAGTGCATCGCCAGAACAGCTGCAGCCTGAAGGGCTGAAGGCCTGTTCCGCCAGGCAGTTCGGGTACCGTACGGCATGCGTCCGAAACCCCGTCTCCTGGCCCTTGCGTTGACCCTGGTCATGCCTGCCGCCTTTGCCCAAACCGAGGCGGCCGCGCAGCCGTTGAGTGCCGAAGAATGCAAGGCGCAAGAAGCCGTGCTGGAGCGCGACATGGCCCTGGCCCGTTCCCGTGGCCAGATGCTGCGCCGGCGCGAGCTGGCCGACACCCTGAGCGCGCTGCAGCTGCGCTGCCAGGCGCTGGCGCCGATGAGCCGCGAAGCGCGCATCGAGAAACTGGAACGCGAGATCCGCACGCTGCGCACCGAGCTCGAACGCGCGGAGGCGCAGCTGCGCAGCGTGAAGAGCGAGTCGCCCTGAGCTAGGTCACCAGGGCAGCTCGCTGAGCGGTCTGCGCGGGTCTGAAACAGCCGGCGCCACATCGGCGGGGGTGGCCGGCCCGTCTTTCTCCGCCACAGCCTCGACCGGCGCCAGCATCGTCCCGCGGCAGTTCGGCGAGCCGCAATGGCAGGGGTACTTCGATGGCGGCGAGCCGTCGTCGGCCGTCAGCGAATAGTCGATGAAGAGCTCGTCGCCGGCCTCCACCGCCTCCATCGTCTGGAAGCGAAGCACCATCTCGCCCGCCTCGTCGTACTCCTCGACCGCCTCGCAGTTCGGCTCGCAGGAATGGTTCAGGTGGCGCGTGGCGTTGCCGCCCTTGGCACCGTCAATGGTCTCGCCGGTCGTCAGCGTGAACAGGTAGGTGAGCTGGTCGTCCCAGAGCTTGGAGGCGACTTCCTGCTTGGTGTAGCGGCGGCCTTCGTACAGGCCGAGGAAGGCTTCGGCCGGCAGGTCGCGCGTGGCGAAGGCGCCCAGGCCATGCACGCCGCTGGGGCCCACGCGGATGAAGGGGGTGGACGAGGTTCGCTTGGGGGACTTCATGAACGGACGGGGCGCGAGGAATCGGAAGAAAAGGTGGGCTGGGGCTGGAGTGTCGCGGTCATCTCGATCTGGCGTATGACAACGGTGGCGCCGCGTGCGGTCAGGGCGCGGTGCAGCGGGCTGCCCTCGGGCTCGTCGACCAGCCGCCAGCGCGCGCCGGGGCGTGTCTGCGCGAGCGCGTCGAGCAAGGCGTGGGCCGAGGCTTCGTCGGGCGCGGCGGCGTCCAGCAGCATGTGCAGCGGCAAGGCCGGCGGCAGGAGGATGGCGTAGCCGCCCGTTGCCGTGCCGAGGGCTGCGGCGCCATCGTGCGCGAGCGCGCCTTGCACGGTCGGCCACTCGCGGCGCCAGGTGGGGCGCGAGACGGCCGCGCAGGCCGCGTGCAGGGCGGCGAGCGCGTCGGCATCGGGCGCCGTCAAGGCTGCATCGGCACGAGGCTCGAAGCTGCCTTCGAGCACCTCGAGCGCGCGGGTTTCGACGAAGCCCGCCTGCCGGTAGAGCTGCCGCGCCGGGTTCTGTTCGATGACTTCGAGCTGCACCTGCGCGATGCCGGCCGCCGACAGGTCGCGCAGCTGCGCGTCGATGAGCTGCTTCGCCAGCCCGCGGCGGCGCTGCGCGCTCGCGATGCCGAAGCCCGCGAGGTAGGCGTGCGGCCCGCGCCGACCGACGAGCGAGAGGCCGCAGGCGTCGCCGTCGACGACGATCACGCGCGAGAGCGCCAGGTCGGCCTCGGCGCGCCGCACGTGCCGCTCGAACATCGCGCGGTCGAACGCGATCGGCACGAAGTAGTCTTCGTAGGCGCGATTCCAGAGCGCGGTGAGTTCGTCGGTGCCGAAGTTCGCGGCGGGAACGATGTCGAAGTTCATGGCGTGCCGAAGATCAGTTGCGCGGCGCATCCAGCGACGCGAGGCAGTTCACGATGGCGTCGGCCGCCTCGTCGAGCCGGGGGCCGGGCCGCATCATCAGGTCGAAGCGCGCCGAGGCAAAGCTGCAGACGCGCCCGCGCTGGATGGCCGACATGGCCGACCAGCCGGGGCGCCCCGCCATGGCCGAGATTTCGCCGAGGGCCGAGACCATCAGCACGTCGGGGTTGGCGCGCACCACGAACTCGGGGTTCATTCGGGGGAAGGGGCCGAGCGAGCCCGGCACCGCGTTGGCCAAGCCCAGGCGCGCCAGGGTCTCGCCGATGAAGGAGCTTTCGCTCGCCGCCGCCACGCCGCCGTGCACCTCGAAGTACACGCGCCGCCCCTGCCAGTTCAGCGGCACGCGGGCGCGCGCTGCGTTCAGCCGGGCATCGAGGCTGCGCCAGAAGGCCTCGCCCGCGCCCGGCTTGCCGGTGGCGCGGGCCACGGTTTCCATCACGCGGCGCATGTCGGCATGGGTCTTGGCGTCGAGCGCCAGCACCTTGATGCCCAGGCGCTCCAGCGCTTCGGCGGCGCGGCTGCGCGGGCGCAGCAGCACGAGGTCGGGCTTGAGCGCGACGATGCGCTCGATGTTCGCGTCGTCCATGCCGCCCACCTGCGGCAGGCCCTTCACCGCCGCCGGCCAGTTGGCGTGGCGGTCGATGCCCACGAGCCGGTCGCAGGCGTCGAGCGCGCAGACCGTCTCGGTGAGCGAGGGCATCAGCGACACGATGCGCTTGGCCGGCGCCTGCAGTTCGAGCACGCGGCCGCGGTCGTCTTCCAGCCGGATGGCGCCCGCGTGCGCGGCCGCGCCGAGGCCCAGTGCCACGAAGGCCGCGGCCCGGGCGATGTGGCGGAAGGCGGTGGAAGCAAAGGGGGGGCGCTGGGGC
>NZ_JBWKYF010000024.1:0-87548 GCF_059423605.1 Variovorax sp. GW460-12-1-14-LB1 | reverse complement strand
GCTCGGCGGCGTGTTGGGTGACGACGGCCTGCTGGGCGGCGTCCTCGGCGGTGACGGTGGTCTGCTTGGCGGTGTGCTGGGTGACGATGGCCTGCTGGGCGGTGTCCTCGGCGGCGACGGCGGTCTGCTCGGTGGCGTGCTGGGCGACGACGGCCTGCTGGGTGGCGTCCTCGGCGGCGATGAAGGTGGCCTCCTCGGCGGCGTGCTCGGTGACGACGGCCTGCTGGGCGGCGTCCTCGGTGGCGGCGAAGGCGGCTTGCTCGGCGGCATCGTCGGCGAAGACGGCCTCGTGGGCAGCCTGCTCGGCGGCTTGCTCGGAGGCAAGAGCCCCGTCGCGGACATCCTGGAGCCGGTGTCGTCGGTGCTCTGCCATGCAAGCGATGCCGTGGCACCGGTCGTGGCCGAGGCCACGCAAGCCGCATCCGGCGCCGCGGTGCCCGCGGCCGACATCCTGGCCGGCGCCAGCTCGGCAGTTGCCCCAGTGGTCGCGGAAGTGGTGAACACCGTCGAGCACGCGGTCACGCCGCTGGTGTGTGAGGTCGTGGCCCCGATCACCAGCCTGCTCGACCACAGCGGCACAGGCTCCGCGCTGGCGCCCGTGACGAACATCCTGCACGGCCTGCTGGGCTGACCGAAGGTGGGAGAGGCCGGCAACGGCCCTCCCCTTTGTTCCAATTCGCGCACACGAAGGCGCAGCGCACCGCTTCCGGCGCGCTGCGCCTTCGCACGTCTGCCGTGCACAATCGGCGCTCCCGAGACCAGAGCCCCTCTGCCCCACGCCGCGCATGCGAATCCACGAACTGAAACGACGACTCCGCGAGGCCGGGGCCGGTCCCAGCCACGAGCAGCGCATCCTGCGGCTGTGGTCGCACGCGCTGCCACGCAACAGCGGCAGGCGCCTGCCGGCCACCTTCTTCCCGTCGTCGCTGATGGAAGCCCTGCCGGCCATCGAAGCCGAACTGGCGGGCCTGGCGCGCATCCATGCGGTTCACCCTGGCGCCGACGGCTCCGAGCGGCTCCTCGTCGCGCTGGCCGATGGCCAGACGGTGGAAAGCGTGCTGCTGCCGCGCGACGGGCTGTGCGTGTCGTCACAGGTCGGCTGCGCCGTCGGGTGCCAGTTCTGCATGACGGGCCGCGACGGCCTGCTGCGCCAGGTCGAAAGCGCCGAAATCATTGCGCAGGTCGCTCTCGCGCGCCTGCGCCGGCCGGTGCGCAAGGTGGTGTTCATGGGCATGGGCGAGCCGGCGCACAACCTGGACAACGTGATCGAAGCGATCGAGTTGCTCGGCACCGTGGGCAACATCGGCCACAAGAACCTGGTGTTCTCCACCGTCGGCGATCCGCGCGTGTTCGAGCGGCTGCTGCAGGCGCGCGTGCGGCCCGCGCTGGCGCTCTCGTTGCACACGACCAATGCCGAGTTACGCCGCAAACTCCTTCCGCGCGCGCCGAACCTGACGCCCGAAGCCCTCATTGACGCGGGCGAGCACTACGCCCGCGCCACCGGCTACCCCATCCAGTACCAGTGGACGCTGCTCGAAGGCGTGAACGACGGGCCCGAGGAAGTCGAAGGCATCGTTCGGCTGCTGTCGGGCAAGTACGGCGTGCTGAACATGATCCCGTTCAACACGGTGGAGGGCGTGGCCTTCGGCCGCCCGTCGCGCGAGCGCTGCGAGCAGATGGCCCGCACGCTGCACGAACGCGGCATCCTCACGAAGCTGCGCTACTCGGCCGGCCAGGACGTCGACGGCGGCTGCGGCCAGCTGCGGGCGCGCGCGGCCGAAGTGCGAGTGACGGTGCCGATCCGTCGCGCCGACGAGCGGCTCAGCTGAGCGAGGCCATCCAGTCCCACACCGCGCCGGGCGCCTCGACCATCACGTTGTGGCCATGCGGGCCCAGGTCGCGGGCATCGGGGTCGAGGGAGCGGGTCTGCTCGAGGGTGACCAGCGCGTCGTGGCGGCCCTGGCCCAGGTGAATCGGACAGCGCGCCAGTCCGACGAGTTCGGACAGCGGTGGCTTGCCCACGGCATTGGCGCGCGGGTCCATCGCGAGGCGCCAACCCTCGTCCTCTTTCGTCACGCCGCGCGCCACGACGGGCGCTGTCGCTTCGGCGATCGCCGCCAGACCGGAGACCTTCAGATAGCGGTCCCGAGCCTCTTCTTCCGTAGCGAACTTCTTCGCGGGCTGCGTCGCCAGCGTCTCCATGCGGCGGACCTCTTCATCGCTCCATGCGACCTTGATGCCCGCTGCGAACACCGCGTGCGGCGCGACACCGAACCATCCCGTCGCGAGCGCCAGGCCGATCACGCCGCCCAGCGAATGGCCGAGCACCACGAGCCGGCCTTCGGGCTGCAGATGCGGCAGCACCGCACGCGCCACGGTGGCGGCGTGCTCGCCGATGGCGTAGGAAGCCTGCCGGTCCGATGCGCCGTGCCCGGGCAGGTCGAGCGCAAGCCAGCGGCCGCGCCATCGCGCGCCGGCCTGTGCGCACAGCGGCGACCACACCGCGCCTGTCGCGCCCATGCCGTGCAGCAGCACCAGCAGGTCCGCGCCTTCGCCGCCTTGTTCCGTGTACATGTCCTTTGTCTCCTGGCACTTTCGATGGCGCGAGAATACCCGGCGACGCCCCGGAAAGGGCCCGATCGGCACCCGCTGCCGCAAGACAGCGCGGGGCCTTGTCCGGCCCCGTTTGCGCGGAATGGCTGACGCGCCGTACCCTCTGGTCCGGGGCATGCTTGGCGTTGTTTTTCCCCCGTCTCCCCGACGCTTCTCTTTTCCCTTCTCCTCCAAAGGCTTTCGCCGCCCCTCAAGAACCCATGCTTGATCGCCGATCCTTCCTCGCCGCCGGCAGTGCCGCCGCCGCACTCGCCGCCCTGGGACTGCCCGAAGAGGCGCTGGCCGCCAACGGCCTGCAACTGAGCCAGCCGGCGCCCTTCTCCTTCGATGCGCTCGTCGCGCAGGCCAAGCGCCTCGCGGCCCGCCCCTACACCGCCGCCGCGCCGCTGGCGCCGCAGGTGCTGGAGCGCATCGACTACGACGCGCACGGCAAGATCCGCTTCGACCCCGCCAACGCCCTCTTCCGCGACGGGCCCGGCGCGTTTCCCGTCACCTTCTTCCACCTCGGCCGCTTCTTCCAGACCCCGGTGCGCATGCACGTGCTGGAGACCGCCGGCGGCGACAGCTTTGCGCGCGAGGTGCTCTACAGCCCCACGTACTTCTCGATGCCCACCGACAGCCCCGCGCGCGCGCTGCCCGAAGGCGCCGGCTTCGCGGGCTTTCGCCTGCAGGAAAGCCGCCTGGGCGACCAGGGCAAGCTCGACTGGCAGAAGAACGACTGGGTCGCCTTTCTCGGCGCCTCGTACTTCCGCGCCATCGGCGAGCTCTACCAATACGGCTTGTCAGCGCGCGGCATCGCGCTCGACGTCGCGGTGCCCGACAAGCCCGAGGAGTTCCCGAACTTCACGCGCTTCTATTTCGAGACACCCGCTGCGGGCAACACCACCTCGATGACCGTCTACGCGCTGCTCGAGGGGCCGAGCGTCACCGGCGTGTTCAAGTTCGTCATGCAGCGCGGCAAGGCCGTGATCATGGACATCGACGCGCGCGTGTTCCTGCGCCGCGACGTGTCGCGCCTGGGCCTGGTGCCGCTCACGTCGATGTACTGGTACTCGGAAACCATCAAGCCCACCGCCATCGACTGGCGCCCCGAGGTACACGACTCCGACGGCCTCGCGATCTGGAACGGCGCGGGCGAGCGCATCTGGCGCCCGCTCAACAACCCCACGCAGACCCGCGCCTCCGCGTTCGCCGACACCCGGCCGCGCGGCTTCGGCCTGCTGCAGCGCGACCGCAACTTCGATCACTACCAGGACGGCGTCAACTACGAGAAGCGCCCCAGCCTATGGATCGAACCGCTGGGCGACTGGGGCGAAGGCTCGGTGCAGCTCATCGAGATCCCGACCGACGACGAGATCCATGACAACACCGTCGCCTTCTGGGTGCCCAAGGCCGATGCAAAAGCCGGCGCGAGCTACAGCCTGCAGTACCGGCTGCACTGGACCGACCAGGAGCCCTTTCCGTCACCGCTCGCACGCTGCGTCGCCACCCGCATCGGCCGCGGCGGCCAACCGGGCCAGCCACGGCCGCAGGGCGTGCGCAAGTTCATGGTGGAGTTCATCGGGCAGCCGCTCACCACGGTGCCCTTCGGCGTGAAACCCGAACTGGTGCTCACCGCGCCGCGCGGCAAGTTCTCCTACGTATTCGCCGAAGCCGTGCCGAATGGCGTGCCGGGCCACTGGCGCGCACAGTTCGACTTCACGCCCGAGGGCACGGAGCCGGTCGACATGCGGCTGTATCTGAAGAACGGGGACCAGACGTTGACGGAGACCTGGCTGTATCAGTACCAGCCGGGGTGAGTGGGGACGGCTGCATCCTGCAGCCTCAGTTGATTCGTGCGTTGGTCAGTTCCATGTCTTCAAACTGACTGCCTGTGAAGTCAACCTGCTCGCCCTGCAGGTTGGTCGCACTCACCTGCGTGCCTCGGCATTCGAGCAACTTCAAACGCGACCACTGGCTCGCATCGAAATTGAGTGCGGTCCAGTTGCACCGGGTGAAGGTGCAGTCGCTGAGCGTGCTGGCTTTCAACTGTGAGGCGCTGAAAGTGCAGTCCACGAAGGTGCATCCGCTGATCGCGATGCGCTGCATGTCGCACTGGCTGAAAGAGCAACCGCTGAACTGGCATGCGGTCCAGACGGCATCTTGAAAAGTGGTCGCAGTGAAGCTGCTGCCACTGAAGGCGCTGGACGAGAAGGTGATCAGGTTGAGGTCCAGGCCGGCGTAGGCCTTGCCATCGCTCTGGCCGGAAAGACCCGCCGGCGCACCGCCTGCGCCTTTTCGCCACTTGTCGTGGTCCTCGATGATTTGTTTGGCGCTCATGGTGCTCTCAACCTATCCGACCGCACATGACGAAACACACGAACGCCCAATAGAGCCCGCAAAGCACGACGAGGAGCGCAAGAACCACCCACAGGATGGTTCCAGCCACCGATCCTGGCTTTTTCTTTTCCTGCTTAGCCATGTTGGACAACTCCCTGCGCATTGCGGCCGAGATCGGCAGCCTCGCTCGCGCCAAGGTTGAGTGCGTCGGGGCTCTTGAGCAGCAGCTCGTACTCGAACAAGCGGTTGACGCCTTCGCGTCCCGACAAACGAACCGGCTTGAGCGCCGGCCGCCCCAGAAACACCGGAACGGCGGTGCTGTTGATGTCGAGCGTGCGCGTTGGCGCAGCACTGAATGCGGACATGTATTCCTCCCAGAAGCCGCTCCTGTGGATCAGGAGTCAGGCGGCGGATTGTGGGAGGCCCATGTGCGCAAAAACAGGGGGAAAGAATCGGGCAACTATTGCGTGGCGAGCAGCGTGATGGACTGCACGCACCGCCCATTGCCCAAGCCGGCTCCAACCGGCTGCGACCACTATTTCTTCGTGACCGACACCAGCTCGACTTCGAAATTCAGCGTCGCATTCGGCGGAATCAGGCCGTTGCCCGCACCGCGCGCACCGTAAGCAATCGACGCGGGGCAGGTCAGCTTGGCCTTGCCGCCCGGCTTCATCTTCTGCACGCCTTCGGTCCAGCAGGGGATCACGCCGTTGAGCGGGAACTCGGTGGGTTCGCCGCGCTTATACGAGCTGTCGAACTCCTTGCCGCTGTCGGGGAAGGTGCCGCGGTAGTGCACCTTGACCACGTCGGTGGCGGCGGGCGATGCGCCGGTGCCTTCCTTGAGCGACTGGTAGATCAGGCCGCTGGGCGTGGTGACTGCCGCGGACTGCGCAAAGGCTGCGGGAATGGCAAATACGGACACGAGCGCGGCACAGAAAAATGACTTCACGAAACACCTCGGTGGTTGAAAAGCTGCCGATTATGGACAGCCCCCGTGAAGCCGCCTGTACGCCGATGTATCCGATGGAACGGCCCTTGCTTTGGGAGGGGTGCACTGTCACCATCCGCCCAGAGAGGAAGCCCCCATGCGCTCCAACGACGCTCCGCCGGCCCCCGTCGCCGGCACCGGTCATCTCAAGAAAGTCCTCGGTCCTGTCCAGTTGTGGGGCATCGCGGTCGGACTCGTCATCTCGGGTGAGTACTTTGGTTGGAGCTACGGCTGGAACACGGCCGGCACGCTCGGCTTCCTGGTCGCCACGGTGCTGGTGGCGACGATGTACACGACCTTCATCTTCAGCTTCACCGAGCTCTCGACCGCCATCCCGCACGCGGGCGGCCCCTTCGCTTATGCGCGGCGGGCCTTCGGGCCGCGCGGCGGTTTCGTGGCGGGCTTCGCGACGCTGATCGAGTTCGTCTTCGCGCCGCCGGCCATCGCGCTGGCGATCGGCGCCTACCTCAACGTGCAGTTCCCGGGCATCAACCCGAAGTGGTTCGCGGTCGGGGCCTACGTGGTCTTCATCGGGCTGAACTGGATCGGCATCGGCATCGCGGCGGCGTTCGAGCTGTTCGTCACGGTGCTCGCGATCTTCGAACTGCTGGTGTTCATGGGCGTGGTCGCACCGGGCTGGTCGATGGCGAACTTCGTGGCCCACGGATGGGCCGGCGGCAACGTGCTGAACGGCGCGGCGGTGTCGGGCATCTTCGCGTCGATCCCGTTCGCGATCTGGTTCTTCCTGGCCATCGAGGGCGCGGCCATGGCGGCCGAAGAAGCGCGCGATCCGCACCGCACGATTCCGCTGGCCTACACCACCGGCATCGTCACGCTGGTGCTGCTGGCCTTCGGCGTGATGATCTTCGCGGGCGGCGTGGGCGACTGGCGCCAGCTCGCGAACATCAACGACCCGCTGCCACAGGCGATGAAGGCGGTGGTGGGCGCCAACAGCGGCTGGCTGCACATGCTGGTGTGGATCGGCCTGTTCGGCCTGGTCGCCTCGTTCCACGGCATCCTCATGGGCTACTCGCGCCAGATCTTCGCGCTTGCCCGCGCCGGCTATCTGCCGAGCTACTTCGCCGGCCTGAGTCCGCGCTTCGACACGCCGCACCGCGCCTTGCTGGCCGGCGGCGTGGTGGGCATCGCCGCCATCTTCAGCGACGAGTGGGTGCAGTTCGGCGGACAGACGCTCACGGCCAACATCGTGACCATGGCCGTGCTCGGCGCGATCGTGATGTACCTGGTCTCGATGGCCGCGCTGTTCAAGCTGCGGCGCACCGAGCCCGACCTGCTGCGCACCTACCGCGCACCCTTCTACCCCGTGTTCCCGGCCGTCGCGCTCGGGCTCGGGCTCGTGTGCCTGGGCGCGATGGTCTGGTTCAACCCGATGCTCACGGTGCTGTTCCTCGTGCTGATGGCGGCCGCCTACGGCTACTTCCTGCTCACCTCGGCGCAGCGCGATGCCGCCGCGCCGGACGCGATGCTGTCCTCCACGCCCTGACAAACAAAGATGCGCTACCGCACCACCATTGCCGGCCAGGGCTTCGCCTTCGACGATCTGCGGCAGGTGCTCGCCTGCGCCAGCCCCGCGCGCTCTGGCGACTACCTCGCGGGCCTCGGCGCGGCGACCGCCCAGCAGCGCATGGCGGCGCGCCACGTGCTGGCCGACACGCCGCTGAAGCAGTTCCTCACCGAGGCGCTGATTCCCTACGAGCAGGACAACATCACGCGGCTGATCATCGACACACACGACGCGCAGGCCTTCGCGCCGGTCGCGCACCTCACGGTCGGCGACTTCCGCAACTGGCTACTGTCCGAGCAGGCCACCACCGAGGCACTCGCCGCGCTGGCACCCGGCCTCACGCCCGAGATGGTCGCGGCCGTGTCCAAGCTCATGCGCAACCAGGACCTGGTCGCGGTCGCGAAGAAGTGCCACGTCGTCACGTGCTTTCGCGACACCATCGGCCTGCCCGGCCACCTGGCCGTGCGCCTGCAACCCAACCACCCCACCGACGACCTGCGCGGGGTGGCCGCCTCCACGCTCGACGGCCTGCTCTACGGCGCGGGCGATGCGGTGATCGGCATCAACCCCGTGTCCGACAGCCTGCCGGTGCTCGGGCGCCTGCTGCACATGCTCGACGAGGTGATCCAGCGTTTCGAGATCCCCACGCAAAGCTGCGTGCTCACGCACGTGACCAACACGCTGAAGCTCGCGGAGGCCGGCGCGCCGGTCGACCTCGTCTTTCAGTCGATCGCGGGCACCGAGAAAGCGAACCTCTCGTTCGGCGTGACGCCCGCTTTGCTCGACGAGGCCCACGCCGCGGCGCAGTCGCTCGCGCGTGGCACCGTCGGCAACAACCTCATGTACTTCGAGACCGGCCAGGGCAGCGCGCTCTCCGCCAACGCCCATTCCGGCGTCGACCAGCAGACCTGCGAGGTGCGCGCCTATGCGCTGGCGCGGCGCTACCAGCCGCTGCTCATCAACACCGTGGTCGGTTTCATCGGCCCCGAGTACCTGTACGACGGCAAGCAGATCATCCGCGCCGGGCTTGAAGACCATTTCAGCGGCAAGCTGATGGGCCTGCCGATCGGCTGCGACATCTGCTACACCAACCACGCCGAAGCCGACCAGGACGACATGGACACGCTGCTCGTGCTGCTGGGCACCGCGGGCATCAACTTCATCATGGGCATCCCGGGCGCGGACGACGTGATGCTCAACTACCAGAGCACCTCGTTCCACGACGCCCTCTTCCTGCGCGAGACGCTGGGCCTGAAGCGCGCGCCCGAGTTCGAGGCCTGGCTGCAACGCATGCAGATCACCGACACCGCCGGGCGGCTCGCACCGCCCACGGCCAACCGGCTGCTCAGCGACATGGGCGGGCTGTCCGCGCTGGCGCCATGAACGATTCGCCCGTCACCCCCAACCCCTGGGCGCAATGGCGCGCTGCCACGCCCGCACGGCTCGCACTCGGCCGCGCCGGTGCCGGCATGCCTACCGACGAGACGCTGCGCTTCGGCTGGGCCCACGCGATGGCGCGCGACGCCATCCACGCGGCACTCGATGTCGACGCGCTCGACGCCGCGCTGCGCGCCGACCAATGGCACGTGAACCGTGTGCGCAGCCGCGCCCCCGACCGCACCACTTACCTGCGCCGCCCCGACCTGGGCCGCCAGCTCGATGCCGAAGACGCCACGCGCCTGCGCGACGATCGGCCTGCAGGCGGCTGCGACGTCTGCCTCGTGATCGGCGACGGTCTCTCCTCCCTCGCCGTCGCCCGCCACGCCGTGCCGCTGCTCGCGGCGCTACGCCCGCAGCTGCCGCCCGGCACGCGCCTGTCGCCCGTGTTCATCGCCAGCCAAGCGCGCGTGGCGCTGGCCGACGAACTGGGCGAAGCGGTCGGTGCGGCGCTGTCGGTCATGCTGATCGGCGAGCGCCCGGGCCTGAGCTCGCCCGACGGCCTCGGCATCTACCTGACCCATTCGCCACGCCGCGGCCGGCACGACGCCGAACGCAACTGCATCTCGAACGTGCGGCCCGAGGGACTTTCGTACGCGCAGGCCGCCTTCAAGCTCGCGTGGCTGGTGCGCGAATCGCTGCGCCGGGGGCTGAGCGGTGTGGGGCTCAAGGACGAGAGCGACCTGGCGGTGCTGGCTGCAAGCCCGGACGCCGTTGCCTATGATCCCGGGACCGATCCCCAGGAGACAAGCAGATGAACGCCCCTCGCTACCCCCTCGCCGAACTGAAAGACCTGCCCGACGACATCCGCACCGCGATCCTTGCCGTGCAGGAAAAGGCCGGTTTCGTGCCCAACGTGTTCCTCGGCCTTGCGCGCCGCCCTGCCGAGTGGCGTGCCTTCTTCGCGTACCACGACGCGCTGATGCTGAAGGAAGAAGGCTCGCTCACCAAGGGCGACCGCGAGATGATCGTCACCGCCACCAGCGCGGTCAACCAATGCCTGTACTGCGTGGTGGCGCACGGCGCGTTGCTGCGCATCTACGAGAAGAAACCGCTGGTGGCCGACCAAGTGGCGGTGAACTACCGCAAGGCCGACATCACGCAGCGCCAGCGCGCGATGCTCGACTTTGCGATGAAGGTCTGCGAACGCTCGCACGAGATCGATGACCGCGACTTCGGGCCGCTGCACGCGCACGGCTTCGACGACGAGGACATCTGGGACATCGCGGCCATCACCGCCTTCTTCGGCCTGAGCAACCGCCTGGCCAGCTTCAGCGGCATGCAGCCGAACCCGGAGTTCTTCCTGATGGGCCGGTTGCCGCGCGAAAAGAAGTAAGAAGCCGAAGCTGCGGGCGGGCTCAGGCCTTGCCGCGGCACGAGGCCAGCGCATCGAGCGCGGGCTTGTAGGTGGGCGTGGCCACGTCCATGAGGCCCAGCACCGTGTGATAGAGGTTGTCGTGCGTGAGCGGCGCGTCCAGGCCCGCCTCCATGCACGAGCGCGAGAGCTTGCGGCGCTCGCTCATGCCGTCGCCGAACCAGGTGACCATGGGCACGTGCTTTTGCGCATCGGGCGCGAAGCTGTAGGGCACGCCGTGCAGGAACAGCCCGTACTCGCCCAGCGACTCGCCGTGGTCGCTCATGTACAGCAGCGCCGTGTCGTACTGCTTCGATTGAGTCTGGAGCCAGTCGATGGTCTGGCCGAGGAAATGGTCGGTCTGGGCGATCGAGTTGTCGTAGACGTTCATCAGCTCGGCATGCGCGCACTCGGCCAGCGCGTTGGTCTTGCACTCGGGCGTGAAGCGCTTCAGCTCGGGCGCAGAGCGCTTGTAGTAGGCCGGGCCGTGGCTGCCCATCTGGTGCATCACGAGCACGACGCCCTTGGCACGCCGCTCGGCGGGCAGCGCGGCGATGCGTTCATCGAGGCCCTTGAGCATCACGTTGTCGAGGCATTCCTCGCCGTCGCACAGGGCCTTCTTGGTGGCCGCGTCGAGCCCGTCGAAGGCCGAGGCGTTCGGGATGCGCGCGCACACGCCCTTGCAACCCGCCTGGTTGTCGAGCCAGAACACGGCCAGGCCCGAGGCCTGCAGCACGTCCATGAGGTTCTCGTACTCGTCCTTGCGCGACTCGTAGCCGCTCTTGCCCAGGGGCGAGAACATGCAGGGCACCGAGGCCAGCGTGTTGGTGCCGCACGAGCGTACCTCGCGGTAGCTCAGCACGTTGCGCTTCGCCAGCTCGGGCGTGGTGTCGCGGGCGTAGCCGTTCAGGCCGAAGTGATCGGAACGCGCGGTCTCGCCCACCACCACGACGAACAGCGGCGGTCGCTTCTGCGCCGCATAGCTCGCGCCCAGCGCCGTGCCTGCGGTGATCGGGATCAGCTTGCTGCTGCGCTTGAACATCGGCTTGAGCACCACGGCGCCGGCCGAGTACAGGCTGGCGATCGGGTTCATCATGTAGCGCAGGTGCACGTTGTTGCGCATCAGCGGCGCGAGCTGCCGGTTCATGGCCACGGCCGTGACCACCGCCACGACGGCGGCCAGCACCAGCAGCAGTGCGTTGCGCCAGACGTGCGACAGCAGCCCCATCGGCACGATGCGCACGCGCCAGATCGCCCAGGCCGCCGGCAGCACCACCACGAGCACGTTGAAGGCCATGCGCCCGCTCAGCAGGTCGCGCGCTTCGTTGGGGTCGGTCTGGAACGCATTGGCGATCATGCTCGGGTCCATCACCACGCGGTACTGGAGCATGTAGTGCTGCGCCACCGCGGCGATCACCACCACGAGCAGCCACAGCGGCTTCATCCAGCGCGACCAGGCCGTGAGCGACAGCATCGCCACGGTGCCGCAGAAGGTGAGCATGCCCAGCGCGGCGATGGTCGGCATGTAGGTGCTGGGCGCGCCGCCCAGGCGGGCCAGGTCGTTCAGCAGCGGCCAGTTGGCGGTGAGGCCGAGGTACAGGCTGAGCCAGACGATCACCTGCCGCGTCGAGCGGGGCTGCGAGATCCAGCGGTCGATGCGTTGCCAGAAAGTACCGGCGGCGCCCGCATCCGACAGCGGCGCGGGGCGGGATTCAGATCGGCTGGGAGCACGCGCCAGCAGCGCGGAGTCGAGACGCGAAACAGACATGCCGCCAATGTAGGCAGCGTGCCTGAAGAGAGCCTGAACAGTTCATTCAGAGCGCATTCAGGCTCGGCCGATGCGCGCGCGGCGCAGCAGCCGCAGGCGCGGGCTGCGCGACACCGCGCGCCCGGCGGGGCGGCTGATGCCGCGCTCCACCACGATCGAGACCAGCGCCGCCAGGATCGCGGCGGCCGTCACGTCGGTCGGGAAATGCAGGCCCAGGTACAGCCGGCTCCAGGCCACTACCACCGCCGCCACCAGGGCCAGCCGCATCGGCGTGCGCCACGGCAGGCACCACAGCGAGAAGGCGGCGGCGAAGGTGCCGGCCGCATGCAGGCTGGGGAAGCCCGGGCGCGCCCCCTGCGGCACCCACTGGATGCCCAGGCCGTAGAACGCGGGCCGCGGGAACGGCAGCACCGAGCGGAACACGTTCACCACCAGCCACACGACGAGCACGCTGACGAGTGCGGTGAAGAAGGCGTGGCGCCAGCGGCGATCGAAGGCCGCGGCGGCCGCGATGGACAGCGCCAGCAGGGTCGGCAGCACGTCGGACGCGAACATCGCGAAGCGCAGGCTCCACGCCGGCGCGGAGGCCGAGGCGTTGAGCCAGCTGAACAGGGCGAAATCAAGGGCTTGCATGCAGGGGCGCGGTGCGCTCGATGGGAGGAGACGTGCGGCGGCGCGTCGCCACCAGCTCGATGAGGAAGCCGACGCTCCAGCAGACCCAGGCGGTCCACAGCGTGTGGCTCATGTAGTGCGCGCCGCGCATCTGCTGCGCCACGCCGAGCACGAGGCCGGCGACCAGCGCCACGCACAGCCACACGACGGCTCCACGCGGTGCCACGTGCCGCAGCACGAAATACCCGCCGAGGTAGGCAAAGGCGGCCGAGGCATGGCCGGCCGGGAAACAGCCGCCCGGCCCGCCGTCGTCCTGGCCCCAGGCCCAGTGCGACACGTAGCGCGCCGCACCGCCGAACTCCTTCAGGTCCCAGGGGCAGCTGGTGTCGCTCAGGTGTTTGATCAGGCTCACGGCCAGCACCGACGCCAGCACCGTCAGCGCCAGCTGCACGCGGGCGCCCGTGTCCAGGCGCCGCAGCACGCCCACGGGCCAGCGGATGGCGGCGAACAGGCCGATCACCAGCAGCCAGCTGAGGTTTCTCGCGCCCTCGTGCATCACGTGCACCAGGAAGGGGTTCTCGCGCCAGGGAAAGCCCATCGGCGTGCCGGCCAGGCGGGCCAGCGGCAGGTCGCCGCCAAGGGCGTCCCAGATCATCAACAGGGCCAGGGCAAGCAAGGTCAGGGCTCCGAGACGGAGATGCGGGGTACGACGGGTCATGAAGAAAAACAGGCCTCGGAACAGACTGGCGCGAGCCTACGCACGCGGGATGAACCCAGTCTGAAGCGACCTGAACGATTCCTGACGCGATCGCCAGAGGGGCGGCGCTAGACTTCGAGTTTTTGTAAGGGCCACCGCGTGCGAATCTTGCTGGTCGAAGATGACAGTTCGTTGGCAGACGCGGTCTGCAGCTACCTGGTCGCCAAGGCGTTCGTCGTCGACGTGGCCCCCAGCCTGGCCGAGGCGCGCGGCGCCCTGCTCTCGGTGCAGTACGCGGCGGTGCTGCTCGACCTGCACCTGGGCGACGGCGACGGCCTCTCTTTGCTGCCGCAGGTGCGCGCGCTGCGCGAGCCGCCCATCGTCATCGTGCTCACGGCGCGCGACCAGGTCACCGACCGCATCCGCGGCCTCGATGCCGGCGCCGACGACTACCTCATCAAGCCCTACGACCCGGCCGAGCTGCTCGCGCGGCTGCGCGCCGTGGAACGCCGGCGCAGCGCCAACACCTCGCCGGTGCTGCAGCTGGGCACGCTGGAGATCGACCTGGCGCACGACCGCGTGCGCAAGGACGGCGTGCCCGTCGTGCTCACGCAGAAGGAATGGGCCCTGCTGCGCGTGATGGCCACGCGGCCCGAGCGCATCCACACGCGCGACAACCTGGCCGACGCGCTGTACGGCTTCGGCGACGAGGCCGACAGCAACACGCTCGAGGTGTTCATCAGCCGGCTGCGGCGCAAGCTCGGGCGCAGCCACATCCAGACGCTGCGCGGCCTGGGCTACCGGCTGTCGTTCTCGGCGGACGACGAGGAATGACCAGCGCCCTGCTGCGCGACCGCCGCGATTCGCTGGCCGGGCGCCTCACGCGCACGCTGATCCTGTGGGTCGGCGGCGTGTGGCTGCTGTGCGTGCTCGCCGTGGTCTGGTACGTGGACCGCGAGATCAACCACAACTTCGACAACGAGCTGGTGGAGGTGTCGCACCGCATGTTCGACATGGCGGTGCAGGAGCTCGAGAAGCTGCGCCTGCGCCATGAAAGCGGCAAGCAGGACACGCCGCTGATCGCACCCAAGCAGCTGTTCTCCGAAGACGCCGTGATGTACCAGGTGGTCGACGTGCACGAGCACGTGCTGCTGCGCTCGGCCGAAGCGCCCGACGACGCCTTCGACGTGCCGCTGGCCGCCGGCTTCGCCAACAACCAGACCTGGCGCATCTACACCGTGCGCCACCCCACGCTGGGCCTGTACTTCCAGGTGGCCGACCCGCTGGACGAACGCCGCCGCGCGCTGAACCGCACGCTGTTCGGCCTCATCATTCCGCTCGGCGCGGTGCTGCCGCTGCTGGCGCTGGTGCTGCGCCGCGTGGCGCGCACCGAGCTGCGCGTGCTGCAGCAGCTGGCCGCCGAGATCGAGAAGCGCAACGGCGCCGACCTGCGCCCCATCACCCTGCCCGGCCTGCCGCAGGAGCTGCGCGCGGTGGGCGACCATGTCAACCGGCTGCTGCAGCGGCTGTCGCAGTCGCTCGACGTGGAGCGCGCGCTGGCCGCCAATGCCGCGCACGAGCTGCGCACGCCGCTGGCCGCCGCGCGCCTGCGGCTGCAGACCGCGCTCGACCACGACCTGAAGCGCACCGACGTCGAAGGCGCGCTGCAGGCGCTGCAGATGCTCAGCCACCGCGCCGAAAAGCTGCTGCAGCTGTCGCGCGCGGAATCGGGCGCCTCGCTCGCGCGGGCGCGGGTCGACCTGGTGCAACTGGCGGGCACGGTGGCACAGGAGTTCTGGCAAGACCCGCAGATCAACGAACGCCTGAAGCTCAAGGTGCCCGACAGCGCGGCGCCGGTGGCCTTCGGCGACGTCGATGCGCTGGCGATCGCGCTGCGCAACCTCGTGGAGAACGCGCTGCGCTACAGCGGCGACGGCCGCGTGACGATCGAGGTGGCGGCACCCTGCGTGCTCGCGGTGCGCGATGCCGGCCCGGGTGTCAGCGCCGAGCAGCTGCAGTCGCTGCACCAGCGCCATGTGCGCCACGGCTCGGACCGCGCCGGCTACGGCCTGGGCATGTCGATCGTGGGCACCATCGTCGAGAAGCACAACGCGACGCTGGAGCTGGCCTCGCCGCCGCCCGGCATGGCGCGCGGCTTCGAGGCGCGCATCGTGCTGCGGCCGGCCTGAACTTTTTTCGTCAGCGCGTCTTCAGTCGCTGACGATCTCGCGCAGCCAGTCGGGCAGCGCCAGCGCCTTCTGCTTCGGAAAGTCGACCCAGATGGTGGTGGCGCCGCCGGCCGCGCAGAGCACGTCGGGCGCGTCTTCGCGGACCATGGTGGCCCAGCTCTCGAAGGTGGTGCGCCCCGGGTCGCTCACGTACATCTGGATCCGCACGTTGCCCGGGTACTCGATCTGCCGGTAGAAATTGCAGAAGGCGTTGACGATCACCATGCCTTCGCCGCCCGGCGTGGGCTCGACGCCGAGCGAGCGGATCCAGTCGATGCGCGCCGTTTCCAGGTAGCGGAAGTAGGTGCCGTTGTTCAGGTGGCCCATGGCGTCCATGTCGCCCCAGCGGATGGGGATCGACATCTCGTACACGAGCTTCTTCTTTTCGGGGATTTCGATTCTCATCGGTGGGCCTTGATGGATGCGAGGATGCCCAGGACGAACAGCGCCGCCGCCACCCATTCGGTGGTCTGTGGCCAGCGGCCGTCCCAGAGGAAGGAATAGAGCAAGGCGAACAGCGTCTCGCTCACGATGAGCTGGCCGCACAGGCTGGCCGAGAGCCGCTGGCTCGCGACGTTCCAGAGAATGGTCGCGAGCCACGACGAGCCGAAACCGCTCGCCAGCGCGATCCAGATGAACAGCATGCCGTCGGGCTGCGACTGCAGCGTGGCGACATCCCTGCCCGCCACCGCCCACAGCAGCAAGGCCCCGAGGCCGGTGGCGATGCCCAGCCAGTTGGCCCAGTCGGCCGCATGCACCTCGCGGTGCCGTTGCAGCCAGGCGGCGTTGAGCAGGCCGTAGACCGTCCAGCTCACCATCGAACACAGCGCCAGCGCAATGCCCCAGCCGAAGCGCGCACCGCCGCCACCACCGCCCGCGCCGTGCTGCGCCGACCACGCGCCCCAGATCATCAGCGCGATGCCCGCGCCCGTGAGCAGCAGGCCGGGCAGCAAGGCCCGCATGTGCAGGCCCGCGGGCCGGCCCAGCAACATCATCCAGACGGGAATGGTGCCGATGATGAGGCTGGGCACCTCGGTGCCCGCCGCCGCGATGCCGAAGGCCAGCAGCAGGTAGTAGCCGCTGAAGCCCAGCACGCTCAGGCCGAGCGCCGCCAGCGCCTGCCGGCCCGTGGGCCAGCGCACGGCCGCGGGCCGTGCGAACACCGCCAGCGCCGACACCGCGCCGAACACCGCGAAGCGCGCCGCCGTGATGTCGACCATGCCGAAGTGGCCGACCATGCGCGGCGCCACGAACACCAGGCCCCAGAGCGCGCCCGCGCCCAGGCCGGCGGCAATGCCGATCCAGGCCCGGGGGCTCAGAGGGCGAACCCGTCGTCGGCCGCGATGACCGCGCCGTTCACGAAATGGCTCTCGCCGCTGGCCAGCAGCACGATCAGGCCGTCGAGGTCTTCGGGCTTGCCCACGCGCTTGCGCGGCAGCATGCTGACCAGCTTGGCACCACCTTCGGTGCTCCAGTGCTCCTCGTTGAGCTCGGTCGTGATGTAGCCCGGGCACAGCGCGTTCACGTTGATGCCGAAGCGGCCCCATTCGAGCGCCATGGCCTTGGTCATCTGCACCACGGTGGCCTTGCTCATGCAGTAGGTGCCGATCTGCGGCATGACCTTCAGCGCCGCTGACGACGCGATGTTGATGATGCGTCCGCCGATGTAGGTGCCCGGCGCCTTGCCCTGGGCGCGCGCCAGCATGCGCTTGCCGACCTCCTGCGCGACGAAGAAGGAGCCCTTCACGTTGGTGTCGAAGATGTAGTCGTAGTCCTCGGGCGTGACGTCCTGCAGGCGCTGCGTGGCGCTCACGCCCGAGTTGTTGACCAGGACGTCGATGGGCCCCACTTCGGTCTCGGCGCGCGCCACGGCGGCCTTGATGCTGCCGATGTCGGTCACGTCGAGCTCGACCACGTGGGCGTCATGGCCCTCGCCTTCGATGCGCGCGCGCAGCTCCTTGAGCTTCTCGACGCGGCGGCTGGCCAGCACCACGGCGGCGCCGGCACGGGCCAGTGTCTTGGCAAACTGGGCACCCAGTCCGCTGGAGGCGCCGGTGACGAAAGCCACGCGGCCGGAGAGATCGATGCTGTAAGCCATGAGCTGAATCCTGTGGAGTCGCGCAGGTGACGCAGGGTGCCTCGCCTGCGGGCGACAAGGCCACCGCCGGACGCCGCATAAAATGCCCGGCGAACCGGGACGCCCCCGCGCCTCTAAAAATCATTATCGACCCAACCCACATGACGCACGACGAAATCCTCGCCCAGTTCGGCCCTCGCGAAGCCATGGAATACGACGTGGTCGTGGTCGGCGGCGGCCCCGCCGGCCTCTCGACCGCGATCCGCCTCAAGCAGCTCGCCGCCCAGCAGGAGAAGGAAATCTCCGTCGTGGTGCTCGAGAAGGGTTCCGAGCCCGGCGCGCACATCCTGTCGGGCGCCATCATGGACCCGCGCGCGCTCAACGAATTGCTGCCCGACTGGGAGGAACTCGGCGCCCCGCTGAACCAGCCCGTGACCGACGACGCCATGGTGTTCCTGAGCGAAAAGTCGGGCCTGCGCACGCCCAACGCCTTCCTGCCGGCCTGCTTCCAGAACCACGGCAACTACATCATCAGCCTGGGTGCCTTCACCAAGTGGCTGGCGCAGCAGGCCGAGAACCTCGGCGTGGAAATCTTCCCGGGCTTCCCGGCCGCCGAAGTGCTCTACAACGAGAACGGCTCGGTGCGCGGCGTCGCCACCGGCAACATGGGCGTCGGCAAGGACGGCGAACCCACCGAGAACTTCCAGCTCGGCATGGAACTGCTGGGCAAGTACACGGTGTTCGCCGAAGGCGCGCGCGGCCACCTGGGCCGCCAGCTGATCGCCAAGTTCAAGCTCGACGAAGGCCGCGACCCGCAGACCTATGGCCTGGGCGTCAAGGAAGTCTGGGAAATCGATCCCAAGCGCCACCAGCCCGGCTTCGTGCTGCACACGGCCGGCTGGCCGATGGACAACAACACCTATGGCGGCGCGTTCCTCTATCACATGGAGGACAACAAGGTCACGATGGGCTTCATCACGGGCCTGGACTACAGCAACCCGTACCTGAGCCCGTTCGAGGAAATGCAGCGCTGGAAGCTGCACCCCAACATCCGCTGGTACCTCGAGGGCGACGAAGCCAAGGGCATCAAGCCCGCCAAGCGCATCGGCTACGGCGCACGCGCCATCACGGCCGGCGGCCTGATGTCGCTGCCCAAGACGGTGTTCCCGGGTGGCGCGCTGGTCGGCTGCGAGGCCGGCTACCTGAACGTGAGCCGCATCAAGGGCAGCCACGCTGCCATCAAGACCGGCATGCTGTGCGCCGAAGCCGCCTTCGACGCCGTCATGGCCGGCCGCCAGCACGACGAGCTCACGGCCTACCCCGCCGCGTTCGAGAAGAGCTGGCTCTACACCGAGCTGAACAAGGCCCGCAACTTCAAGGCCTGGTTCAAGAAGGGCCTGGGCATCGCCACGGTCATGAACGGCGTCGAGCAGTGGCTGCTCAAGGGTCACATCCCATGGACCCTGCGCCGCAACAAGCCCGACCACCAGTACCTGAAGCCGGCCGCCGAGTGCAAGCCCATCGTCTATCCGAAGCCGGACGGCAAGCTCACCTTCGACCGCCTCTCCAGCGTGTTCATCAGCAACACGAACCATGAAGAGCAGCAGCCCGCCCACCTGACGCTGAAGGATGCGTCGGTGCCGGTCAACGTCAACCTGGCCAAGTTCGCCGGCCCCGAAAGCCGCTACTGCCCGGCCGGCGTGTACGAATTCGTGCCCGACGAAGCCAGCGCCGGCAAGGAGCGCCTGCAGATCAACGCGCAGAACTGCGTGCACTGCAAGACCTGCGACATCAAGGACCCGACGCAGAACATCGTCTGGGTCACGCCCGAAGGCGGCGGCGGTCCGAACTACGTGGGCATGTAAGCCCCGCAGCGTCGATGCATGAAAGCCCTCTTCGGAGGGCTTTTTTCATGGCGCTTCAGGCGAGGTACGCGGCGACCTCTTCGGGCGTGAGGAAGTGCACCAGCGACACCTGCGGGTTCTGCTCGGCGTGCAGCACGTGGGTGAATCCGTTCCAGCCGCGCGCGGGCTTGTCGTCCGTCTCCAGCGCGACGAGCACCAGCCGCCCCTGCCGTCGCGCGTTCTCGCGCAGCGTGCCTTCGCCCCAGGACCACGCCATGCGGTCCACCAGCTCGCCCTGGGCGAAGGCCGTCGCCTGCAGCCAGAGGAAGGCGGCGGCATCACTGTCCTCGTCGCGGCGCGTGCGCGGCGGCTGCCGGATGCCCAGCGTCTGGGCATGCGTTTCCATCAGGTCCTGCAGCAGCGAGAAGGCGTGGAAGTTGTTGTTGATGCCCTGGGCGCGAACAACCATGCCCGCGCGCGACGCCGGCAGCAGGACCACCAGCTCGTCCTCGTACGACAGCTGGGCCGCGGCGCGCAGGAAGTGCAAGGCCTCGAAGGGCAGCGAGTCGTTGGCGTACATCGCCTCGATGTGCGCGAGCAGGTCTGCGTCCGCCACCAGCGACTGGTGGTTGCGCACATCGCGCACCACCATGGTCATGAGCGGCAGCACCAGCAGGTCGACCGCGCGCTGCAGCGCATCGACCTCGAAACGCGCCTGCGGCGACAGCGCCGCGAGCGCCGCTTCGGCGGCCTGCCAGGCGGCGAGTTCTGCCTCGTCCTGCGGCTCCTCGTCGTCTTCGTCGGGTTCGTACGGCTGCGCCGCGCAGTACGGCGCCAACGACGCCAGCAGGCGCCCCGCCAGCTGCCGCACGGCGTCGAACATGAGCTGCGGATCGGCGCCGTTCTCGACCAGCGCGCCGCAGAACACCGCCAGCAACGCGGCCCGGTGCGGATGCAGCTCGCCGAGCCGCGCGATGGCAGCCCGCAGCACCTCGTCCTTCGCCGAGCCCTCCACCACCTCGAAGTAGAGCGCACGGACCTCCGGCCGCTTGAAGAACGAAGCCTGGGTGTCGAGGTCGGCGTCCTGCAGCACAGGCAAACGCAGGGTGGCGAGGAGATCGGAAGGCAACATGGGCATGCGCAAATTGTGCGATACCACCGACGCTATCCTCGCGACACAAGGACACAAGGAGACAGGACCCCATGCACATCGTCATCACCGGCGGCGCCGGCTTTCTCGGCGCGCGCCTGGCGCGCACCCTCCTGGCCCTGGGCCAGCTCTCGCTCGCCGGCGCGCCCGCCCGCGACATCGCACGCATCACGCTGGTCGACCGCGCCCCGCCGCCGCCCGACCTCGCGGCCAACCCGCGCATCGCGGCCGCCACCGGCGACCTCAACGCCCAGCTGGCCGACGACGGCGCCACCTTCTGGCGCGAGGCCGACGCGGTGTTCCACCTGGCGGCCGCCGTCAGCGGCGAATGCGAGGCCGACTTCGACCTGGGCATGCGCAGCAACTTCGCCGCCACGCACGGCCTGCTCGAGAAGCTGCGCGCGCTCGGCACGCGCCCGGTGCTGGTGTTCTCCAGCTCGCTCGCGGTGTTCGGCGATTCGCCCGAGCAGCCGCTGCCCGCGCTCATCGACGACCACACGCTGCCCACGCCGCAGACCAGCTACGGCATCCAGAAATTCATCGGCGAGCAGCTGGTGGCCGACTACACGCGCAAGGGCTTCGTGCAGGGGCGCAGCGTGCGCCTCATGACGGTGAGCGTGCGCCCCGGCCAACCGAACGGCGCGGCCTCGGGCTTCTTCAGCGGCATGATCCGCGAGCCGCTCGCCGGCCTGCGCGCGGCCTGCCCGGTGCCCGACGAGACGCCCGTGGCCATCGCCTCGCCGGCTCGGACCATCGAAGGCATCGTGCGCGCCGCCGAAGCCAGCGACGCCGACTGGGGCCCGCGCACCGCGCTCAACCTGCCCTCGCTGGCCACCACCGTGGGCGAGATGGCCGCCGCGCTCGAACGCGTGGCCGGTCGCGCCGCCACCGACCTGCTCGACCGCACGCCCGACGCCGCCATCCGCCGCATCGTGAAAACCTGGCCCGGGCGCTTCGACACGCCGCGCGCCAGGGCCCTCGGGCTCACGGCCGACGAGAGCTTCGACGCGGTGATCCGCGCCTACGTCCGTGAAAGTCCCGACGCGGTCAAACTGGTTATTGGTGCATAGTCATTTCCTGACCTGCGCCTGACGCGCTTTCGACCCCCAACTCCCCGGAGACACCATGAAATTCGGCCACATCGCCGCCGCCTGCCTTTCGCTCGCCCTGGGCACCGCCGCCTTCGCGCAGCAACCCACCGTTCTCAAGATCGGCTATGCGACGTCCAAGGAATCGCATTACGGCGTGGGCTCCACCGTGTTCTGCGAAGAGGTCGAGAAGAACACCCAGAACCGCTTCAAGTGCCAGCACTTCGCCAACTCGGCGCTGGGCGGCGAGCGCGAGCAGATCGAAGCGATCCAGCTCGGCACGCAAGACCTGCTGAACACCTCGACCGGCCCCGTGGGCAACTTCGTGCCCGAGGTCAAGATCGTCGACATCCCCTTCCTGTTCCGCGACTACGACCATGCCCGCAAGGTCATGGACGGCCCCATCGGCCAGGACATCCTGACCAAGTTCCCGAGCAAGGGCATCATCGCGCTGGCCTGGACCGAAAACGGCTTCCGCCACATGACGAACAGCAAGCGCGACATCGTCAAGCCCACCGACGCGGCCGGCCTGAAGATGCGCACCATGGAAAACAAGGTGCACATGGACGGCTACCGCACCTTCGGCATCCTCCCCACGCCGATGGCCTTCCCGGAACTCTTCGGCGCGCTGCAGCAAGGCACGGTCGACGGCCAGGAAAACCCGATTCCGGTGATCCTGTCCTCGAAGTTCTCGCAGGTGCAAAAGCACCTGTCGCTCACGGGCCACGTCTACTCGCCGGCGCTGCTGCTGCTGTCGCCCAAGGTGTGGAACAAGCTCTCGGACGCCGACAAGAAGGTGTTCACCGAAGCGGCGAAGAAGGCCTCGATCGCGCAGCGCAAGAAGGTCAACGACGACGAAAACAACGGCATCGCCCAGCTTGAGAAAGACGGCATGAAGGTCACGCGCACCGTCGACGGCGCGGCCTTCCGCGAAGCCCTGAAGCCGGCCTACGTGGGCTACGCCAAGGAATTCGGCGCCGACAACATCAAGAAGATCACGGACGTCAAGTAAGACCGCTCCGCCCCGACCGCGCCCGGCCCGCCTCAGTGTGCCGGGCGCTTCGCATTTCCGACACCACAGAGAACCACAACGTGCAAGCCTTCGAGCGCTACTTTCTCGCCGCCAACCGGTGGGCGCTGATCCTCCTGCTGGCGGCCATGTCCGTCATCATCTTCACCAACGTCGTGCTGCGCTACACCACGAACCAGTCGATCGAATGGGCCGAAGAGGTGTCGCGCCACATGATGATCTGGCTCACCTTCCTGGGCGCCGGGCCCGTGCTGCGCTACGGCGGCCACATCGCCGTCGAGAACCTGCAGGACGCCCTGCCCCGGCCGGCGGCCGTGGCGGTGCGCATCGTGGTGGCCGGGCTGCTGTTCGCCTTCTTCGGCTTCATGGTCTGGTACGGCTGGCTCTACATGGAACGCACGATGTTCCAGCTCACCGCCGTGACGCAGATTCCGTTCGCCTACATCTACAGCGCGATGCTGATCGGCGGCGTGCTGCTGATCGTGCACTGGCTGCTGGTGGTGCGCGGCTACGTGCTGCACCGCGAGTTCGCGTCCGACGCGCATTTCGACGCCAACGCGTCGGCCTCGCTGTAAGGAGAAGACCATGGATGCCAGCATTGTCCTGATCGTCTCCGCCTGCGTGTTCCTGGCCATCGGCGTGCCCGTGGCCTTCGCGCTCGGCCTGGCCACGGCCGCCACCCTGATCCTCGCGGAAAGCTACCCGCTGATGGTGCTGCTGAAGGAAACCTTCACCGGCATCGACAGCTTTCCGCTGATGGCCGTGCCCTTCTTCATCCTGGCCGCCGAGCTCATGAGCGGCGGCTCGCTCACCGAGGTGCTGCTGCGCTTCGCGGGCCAGTTCGTCGGCCACCGGCGCGGCGGGCTGGGCTATACCAACGTGGTGTCGCTGACCTTCTTCTCGGGCATCTCGGGCTCGGCGCTGGCCGACGCGGCCGGCCCCGGCTCGATGCTCATCAAGATGATGGACAAGGCCGGCTACGACCGCTCGTACGCGGCGGCGCTGACGGCCTCCACGGCCATCGTGGGGCCGATCATCCCGCCCTCGATCATCATGATCATCTACGCACTGCAGGACGAGACCGTGTCGGTCGGCCAGCTGTTCGTGGCCGGCATCGTGCCGGGCATCCTGATCGCGGTGGCGATGTGCGTGGTGAACTTCTACGTCTCGAAGAAGCGCAACTACAAGGGCGACGGCCAGACGCCGCCGCTGCGCGAGATCCTCATCACGACGTGGAAGGCGATTCCCGCCATCCTGCTGCCGGTGGTGATCCTGGGCGGCATGCGCGCCGGCTGGTTCACGCCCACCGAAGCCTCGGTGGTGGCGGTGTTCTATGCGCTGGTGTGCGGCAAGTTCATCTACCGCACGCTCGAGTGGAAGATGCTGCCCGACATCCTGTCGCGCTCGGCGCTGCTGTCGGCGTCGGTGCTGATCATCATCGGGCTGTCGGCCTCGTTCGCCTGGGTGCTGACCATCGAGGGCATTCCGCAGCAGATGGCCGAATGGCTCATCAGCATGAACCTCTCGCCGTGGATGTTCCTGATCATCGTCAACGTGTTCCTGCTCTTGTTCGGCATCTTCATCGAGCCGCTGCCGGGCGTGATGGTGCTGGCGCCGATCCTTGCGCCGGTGGCGATCAAGCTGGGCGTCGACCCGGTGCACTTCGCGATGATCGTGATCTTCAACCTCACGCTGGGCATGATCACGCCGCCGGTGGGCGGGCTGCTGTTCGTGACCTGCAACGTGTCGAAGGTGCCGATGTCGGCGCTGGTGAAGGAGCTGGTGCCCTTCCTGTGGGCGCACGGCGCGGTGCTGATGCTGCTGACCTTCGTGCCGATGCTCAGCACCTGGCTGCCGCGCGCGCTCGGGTTCAAGTAGCGGCGCAGGCACACGCCTGCACCCGCCTCAGGCCGGCGGGTGCAGGTACTGGCTCGGCGGCACGCCGAGCGTGCGGCGAAACATCGCGGTGAAGGCGCTCGGGCTCTCGTAGCCGTGCGCCAGCGCCACCTCCAGGATCGACGCGCCCGCGGCCAGCCGCGGCAGGCTCAGCAGCAGCCGCGCCTGTCGGCACCACGCGCCGAAGGTCATGCCAGTTTCGCGTTCGAACAACCGGGCCAGCGTGCGCGCGTTCATGTGCAGCCGCGCGGCCCAGCCGTCGAGCGTGGCGGGCTGCGCGGGGTCGCGGATCAGCGCCTCGCACAGCGCGGCCAGGCGCGCATGGCGCGGCATCGGCACATGCAGCGACAGCGCGGGCGCGGCCTCGATCTCGTCGAGGATCAGTTCCATCACGCGCTCGTCGCGCCCGCCCGGCGGGTAGTCCAGCGGCAGCGACACGGCCGCCACGATCAGCTCGCGCAGCAACGCGCCCACATGGATCACGCGGCACTCGGCGCCCAGGTCGGCGCGCGTGCCAGGCTCGACGAAGACGGTGCGCATCTTCACCTCGCCTGCCATGCGGATCTGGTGCGTCATGCCCGGCGGCACCCAGACGCCGCGCCCCGGCGGCACCACCCAGCTGCCGGCCGCCGCGCCGACCATCATCACGCCCGAGATCGCGTGGATGAGCTGCCCGCGCCGGTGCGCATGCGGCGGAATGAAGGCGTCGCCCGCCGGATCGGTGGCCAGCACGGCGACGGCGCGCGGGGTCGATTCGCCCTCGTCGGGGCGCAGATTCAGTTTGTCCATTTCACGACGATGTTTGCACATTCGTAGCGAGAACATCTTCCCATGTCTTCCTACGATGGCTTTTCTCCCTCTTTTTCTCCAACCGGACATCCAGGAAAGAAGCCATCGCATGAACACGCGCCGACTCGGGCTGCTCACCGGCACCCATGCCGTCAACGACCTCTACCAGGGCCTCGTGCCCGCGCTGCTGCCCTTCATGGTGCTGGAGCGCGGCTACAGCTACACGGCCGTGAGCGGCCTGATGCTGGCGGCCACCGGGCTGTCGAGCGTGGTGCAGCCGCTGTTCGGCCTGTACGCCGACCGCCACCCGCGCGCCTGGCTGGTGCCCGTGGGCTTCCTGGTGGCCGCGCTGGGCGTGGTGCTGGCGGGCCTGAGCCAGAGCTACCTGCTGACCTGGATCGCGGTCGCGCTGTGCGGGCTGGGCATCGCGGCCTACCACCCGCCCGCCACCGTGGCCGCGCGTGCGGCCGGCGGCGCCTCGCAGAAGGCGATGAGCGTGTTCTCGGTGGGCGGCACCATCGGCGCCTCGTTCGCGCCCGTGCTGGCGGCCACGGTGGTCGGCGGCGGCAGCCTGTCGCGCAGCTACCTGCTGGGCATTCCCGCGGTGGCGATGGGCGTGGTGTGGGTCGCGGCCAACGCGCGGCGCAGCGCGGCCGCCCAGCACGCAGCCACGGCGGCGCGCGCCGCGCAGGCCCGCGCCCAGGTGCTCAAACCGCACAACGACTGGCGCGCCTTCAGCCTGCTGGTGGCGACCATCGTGGGCTGGTCGATCCCCTACGTCACGGTGCTGTCGATGCTTTCGCTGCGCATCACGCGCGACCTGCACGGCAGCACCTTCCAGGGCGCCGCGGCGCTCACCGCCTTCACTGCCGCAGGGGCCGTGGGCACGCTGGCCGGCGGCTGGCTCGGCGACCGCATCGGGCGCATGGGCACGATCCGCTGCGGCTACCTGCTCGCGCTGCCGGCCATGGCGGGCCTCGTGCTCTCCTCCACGCCCGGCGCGGCGCTGGCCTGCACCGCATGGCTCGGCATGAGCATGTTCCTTCCCTTCGCCGCGCAGGTGACGCTCGCGCAGGACTACCTGCCGCGCAACCCGGCCACCGCCAGCGGCATCACGCTCGGTCTCGCGCTCTCGGTCGGCGGGCTGGTGTCTCCGCTGTTCGGCCTGCTGTCGGATGCGCGCGGGCTCGGCGTGACGCTCACGGTGGTGTTGTGCGTGCTGTGCGTGGCGACCGTGCTGGCCTTGCGGCTGCGCAACCGCACGGTGCAGGTGATGGCGGGCGAGGCTGCGGCGGCCTGAGCTCTGCCCCGCGCACCCGGTGCACAGGGCACTGGGTGCTTCCCGCAGCGAAATCAAGGAGGAGCCGAAGGCGGGGGACATTCGCGAAGGGAAGTACCCGGTGTCCTGTGCACGCGCCCTGAACCGCAGAACCACCGATTTCCGCAGTCGATTCGACGCCGCACGCGCCCTCTTTCACTGCCAGAATCGACGCAAGCTTCGACGTCGAGCCTGACAGACAAGAAGAAGGAAAGAGAAGGACGCCATGCACCGAATCGTCGCCCAGGGCAGCAGCCTTGTCGCTGCCGGCTTGCTGGCCACCGCCGGTATCGCGGCCACGCCGGCCGCCGCGCCCGTTGCAGCCGTTGCGCCAGCAGCCGCCCCCGCCAATCCCGTCACCCACCTCGCCGAAGTGGAAACCGCCGTGCGCGCCTGGGCCGCCGCCTGGTCCGCGCGCGACGTCGAGCGCTACCTCGCCGCCTACGCGAGCGACTTCACCCCCGCGCGCGGCCAGACCCGCGAGCGCTGGGAGGCCGACCGGCGCGCCCGCATCACGGGCAAGTCGCGCATCAGCGTGGGCATCGAGGGGCTGGTGATCAGCGTCCAGGGCACCTCGGCCAGCGCGCAGTTCCGGCAGGTCTACAGCGCCGACGCGCTCACCGAGACCGACCGCAAGACGCTCGAGCTGCAGCGCGTGGGCCCGCGCTGGCTGATCCGCAAGGAGAGCGCGGGCAACTGACGCGCACCGCCTTGTCCCTGTAAGGCAAATGGTTCACGAAGATGTCACCACTTGCAACGATGCTGCAGCCTTCGACCTCCGAAAGCTGTGGCCGCCATGTTCCCCACCAAGACCGAGAAGGCACGCGACGAACTCCAGGCCGGGCAGCGCACGCTCAGCCAGCGTGAACGCGCCCTGCTGCTCATGGCCGACGGCCGGCGCTCGCTGACCGACTTCAGCCCGCTGTTCCCCAGCCGCGTCGAGGCCGAGCAGGCGATCCAGGGGCTGATGCAGCGCGGCTACCTGCAGGTCGCGCGCCCGGTCGCGCCGCCTCCTGCACCGGCCCCCACGCCCGTCCCCGCCGCCGAGCCGATCCAGGTCGCCACCTCGGCCGACAGCTTCGACGGCAAGCGCTCGCTGGCCACCACGCGCATGTTCCTGTTCGACATCTGCGAGCGCATGTTCGTGCGCCGCGACCCGCGCTTCGCCAACCAGATGCGCGACGCCCTGCGCGAGGCCCGTGACCGCGAGGCCATGCTGACCATCGCCGCACTGATGCTCTCCGAGATCGAGAAGGCCGCCGGCCCCGAGCGCGCCGACTCGCTGCGCGAGCGCATCGACAAGCTGCTGCCGCCGGCGGAAACCGTGCACTGAGCTGCCAGCCCCGGCCCCGCGATCCACTACACTCGCCGGGTCAGGAGAGAGCCCCGCGCGACGGGGCCGCCGAAGGCGCAGGGGTTCCCCGAACGCTCAGGCAAAAGGACTGACAAGACGCCGGCAACCACCGGCGTTTCCTTGCTGGAGAGAGGCCGTGGCATTGCATGCGGCCCACCGAAGGAGCAAACCCCGATCGTGGGGCGAATCTCTCAGGTAAAGCGGACAGCAGGGGTGGCCCGTGGCGTTGCAGCCATGGATTTCGACTGCCCCTTTGGAGTGCCCCGTGGCCGCTTCCTCCGCTTCCGCTTCTTCGGATACTCAACTTCTCAAGACCCCGCTGTACGACCTCCACGTCGAGTTGGGCGCCCGCATGGTGCCCTTCGCCGGCTATTCGATGCCGGTCCAGTACCCCGCCGGCCTCATGGCCGAGCACAAGCACACGCGCGATGCGGCCGGCCTGTTCGACATCTCGCACATGGGCCAGCTGCGCCTGGTCGGCCCCGATGCCGCCGCCGCCTTCGAAACCCTGATGCCCGTCGATGTGGTCGATCTGCCCGCCGGCAAGCAGCGCTACGGCCTGCTGCTGAACGACGAGGGCGGCATCCTCGACGACCTGATGTTCTTCAACGAAGGCAATGGCTCGCTCTTCGTGATCGTGAACGGCGCCTGCAAAGTGGCCGACATCGCCCACATCCAGGACAAGATCGGCGCGCGCTGCCAGGTGCAGCCCCTGCCCGACCACGCCCTGCTGGCACTGCAAGGTCCGCAGGCTGCGGCCACGCTGGCGCGCCTGTCGCCCGGCATCGAGCGCTTCGTGTTCATGACCGGCGGCGCGGTGCAGATCGGCGGCATCGCCGCCTTCGTCACCCGCAGCGGCTACACCGGCGAAGACGGCTTCGAGATCTCGGTGGCCGCAAAAGACGCCGACGCCCTCGCCCGCCTGCTGCTCGCACAGCCCGAGGTGAAGCCCGTCGGCCTGGGCGCGCGCAACTCGCTGCGGCTCGAAGCCGGCCTGTGCCTGTACGGCAACGACATCGACACCACCACCACCCCGGTCGAAGCCTCGCTCAACTGGGCCATCCAGAAGGTGCGCCGCGCGGGCGGTGCGCGCGAAGGCGGCTTCCCGGGCGCGGCCAAGGTGCTGGCCCAGCTGGCCGCCGTCGCCTCGGGCGCGGCCGGCCACACCGACCACAAGACGCTCACGCGCAAACGCGTCGGCCTCGTGGCGCTCGAACGCATTCCGGTGCGCGACGGCACGCTGCTGCAGTCGCTCGAAGGCCACGACATCGGCACCGTCACCAGCGGCCTGCTCGGCCCCACGGCCGACCGCTGCGTGGCCATGGGCTACGTGGCCGCCGCCTTCGCCGAGCCCGGCACGCGCGTGCAGGCCATCGTGCGCGGCAAGCCGGTGCCGATGGAGGTGTCGACGATGCCTTTCGTGCCGACGCGCTACTACCGCGGCTGACCGACACTGAACCCCGCAGACCCGGCTAGGCTCTGCATCCCGATTCCATTTTTTCCACGAGGAGTTTTTTCATGAGCATCAAATACACCAAGGACCACGAATGGGTGGCGGCCGAAGGCGGCGCCGCCACCGTCGGCATCACCGTGCATGCGCAGGACGCGCTGGGCGATGTGGTGTTCGTCGACCTGCCTGAAGTGGGCAAGACCTTCGCGCAGGGCGAGGTCGCCGGTGTGGTCGAGTCGGTGAAGGCCGCCGCCGATGTGTTCATGCCCGTGTCGGGCGAGATCACCGAAGTGAACGAAGCGCTGCGCGCCGACCCGTCGCTGGCCAACAGCGACCCGCTGGCCGCCGGCTGGTTCTTCAAGGTCAAGCTGAGCGAGCCCGCGCAGCTCGACGCCCTGCTCGACGCCGCCAGCTACGACAAGTTCGCCGCCGAATCCTGATCCGCTGAACAGCAGCTTCCTCGCACCTTCGTTCCTTCTCCCCGAGCCTTCACCGCCATGCCGATTCCCGCCCTTCCCTCTTTGCAAGAACTAGAGAACGCCGAAGAATTCCTCGCCCGCCACATCGGCATCGATGCGGCGGACGAGGCGCGCATGCTGCCGGTGATCGGCTCGGAAACGCGCGCGGAGCTCATCGACGGCATCGTGCCCGCGGCCATCCGCCGCGCCCGGCCGATGCGCCTGCCCGCGCCGGTCACCGAGGCCGACGCGCTGGCCGAGCTGAAGACGCTGGCGTCGAAGAACAAGGTGTTCAAGAGCTTCATCGGCCAGGGCTACTACGGCACGCACACGCCGGGCGTGATCCTGCGCAACATCCTGGAGAACCCCGCCTGGTACACCGCCTACACGCCCTACCAGGCCGAGATCTCGCAGGGCCGCATGGAAGCCCTGCTCAACTTCCAGACGATGGTGTGCGACCTCACGGGCATGGCCATCGCCAACGCCTCGATGCTCGACGAGGCCACGGCCGCGGCCGAAGCCATGACGCTCGCCAAGCGCAGCGTGAAGAGCAAGAGCAACGTGTTCCTGGTGTCGGGCGACTGCCACCCGCAGACCATCGAGGTCATCAAGACGCGCGCCGCGCCGCTGGGCATCGAGGTCAAGGTGAGCACGGTGTCGGAAACGCTGCCGCACCTGATGGTGAGCGGCGAGTTCTTCGGCGTGCTCGCGCAGTACCCGGCCACCACCGGCCACGTGCACGACCTGCGCCCGCTCGCGGGCCACGCACACCAGTGCGACGCCGCCTTCATCGTCGCGGCCGACCTGCTGGCGCTCACATTGCTGGTCGCCCCCGGCGAGTTCGATGCCGACATCGTCTGCGGCACCACGCAGCGCTTCGGCATGCCACTGTGCAACGGCGGCCCGCACGCCGCCTACCTGGCCTGCCGCGACTCGTTCAAGCGTTCGCTGCCCGGCCGCCTCGTCGGCGTGAGCGTCGACACGCACGGCCAGCCCGCCTACCGCCTCGCGCTGCAGACGCGCGAGCAGCACATCCGTCGCGAGAAGGCCACCTCGAACATCTGCACCGCGCAGGTGCTGCCGGCCGTGGTCGCCAGCATGTACGCCGTGTACCACGGCCCCGACGGCCTCACGCGCATCGCGCAGCGCGTGGCCGTGCTCACCGCCATCCTCGCCAAGGGCCTGTCGCAGATGGGCCGCGAGCCGGTGAACACCACCGCCTTCGATTCGCTCACGATCCGCACCGGCGACGACACCGCCGCGATCATCGAGCGCGCGCAGGCCGGCGGCGTCAACCTGCGCCAGCGCCTGCAGCAGCACCTGGGCATCTCGCTGGACGAAACCACCACGCGCGCCGACATCGAAACCCTGTGGGCCCTGTTCGTGCCCGCCGGCACCGCGATGCCGCGCTTCGACGAGCTGGCCGCCAGCACCACGCCGCTGATTCCCGAGGACCTGCGCCGCACCAGCGCCTTCCTCACGCACCCGGTGTTCAACACCCACAAGAGCGAAACGGCGATGCTGCGCTACATCCGCAGCCTCTCGGACAAGGACCTCGCGCTCGACCGCAGCATGATCCCGCTGGGCAGCTGCACCATGAAGCTCAACGCGACCAGCGAGATGATCCCCATCACCTGGCCCGAGTTCGCCAACATCCACCCCTTCGCGCCCGCCGACCAGCTGCAGGGCTACGCCCAGCTCGACGCGCAGCTGCGCGCCTGGCTGTGCGAAGCGACCGGCTACGCGGGCATCAGCCTGCAGCCCAACGCGGGCTCGCAAGGCGAGTACGCGGGCCTGCTGGCCATCAAGTCCTTCCATGAAGCCAAGGGCCAGGGCCACCGCAACATCTGCCTGATTCCCTCGTCCGCGCACGGCACCAACCCGGCCAGCGCCCAGATGGTGGGCCTGCAGGTGGTGGTGACGGCCTGCGACGCGCAGGGCAACGTCGACATGGACGACCTCAAGCGCGCCTGCGAAAAACACAGCGCCCACCTGGCCGCCGTGATGATCACCTACCCCAGCACGCACGGCGTGTTCGAAACCCGCGTGAAGGAACTGTGCGAGCTCGTGCATGAACACGGCGGCCGCGTGTACGTCGACGGCGCCAACATGAACGCGCTGGTCGGCGTGGCCGCGCCGGGCGAATTCGGCGGCGACGTGAGCCACCTGAACCTGCACAAGACCTTCTGCATCCCGCACGGCGGTGGCGGCCCGGGCGTCGGCCCGGTCTGCGTGGTCGAAGACCTCGTGCCCTACCTGCCGGGCCATGCCACGGCCGGCGTGCCCTCGAACGGCGTGGGCGCCGTGTCGGCCGCGCCGCTGGGCAACGCAGCCGTGCTGCCGATCAGCTGGATGTACTGCCGCATGATGGGCGCCAAGGGCCTGCAGGCCGCGACCGAGACGGCCATCCTCAGCGCCAACTACATCAGCGCGCGCCTGAAGGACCACTACCCCACGCTGTACGCGAGCCCCAACGGCCACGTCGCGCACGAGTGCATCCTCGACCTGCGCCCGCTCAAGGACACCAGCGGCGTCACCGCCGAAGACGTGGCCAAGCGCCTCATCGACTACGGCTTCCACGCGCCCACGCTGAGCTTCCCCGTGCCCGGCACGCTGATGGTGGAACCGACCGAAAGCGAACCGCTGGCCGAGCTCGACCGTTTCGTCGACGCGATGATCGCCATCCGCGGCGAAATCCGCCGCGTGGAAGAAGGCGTCTGGTCGAAGGACGACAACCCGCTCAAGCACGCGCCGCACACCGCCGCCAGCCTGCTCGGCACGGAGTGGAGCCACCCGTACTCGCGCGAACTCGGCGCGTTCCCGCTGGCCGAACTCAAGCAGGCCAAGTACTGGCCGCCGATCGGGCGCGTCGACAACGTCTACGGCGACCGCAACCTGTTCTGCAGCTGCGTGCCGGTGGGCGAGTACCAGGAAACCGAAGAGGCCTGACGAAGGCGCGGCGGCGCAAGCCGCCCGCCGTTCAGCCTTCGCGGCGGTACATCGCCCACTTCACGGTGAGCAGGTCCGCGGCGATCTTCGCGGCGTTCACGCCCGCGTAGGTTTCGGACGGATCGAAGGCGAAGGCCGCTTGGTAGCGCTTGATGTGCGCGTAGTCCCGATCGAAGGTCATCGGGCCCATGAGTTCGGTCGGGTCGGTGCCGGCGGGAAGCGCCAGGAATTTCCCGGGGTCGGTGGTGCTCTGGTAAAGATCGACGCTCATCAGGTTCATGGCTTGCCCTCGAAGTCGTAGGCGCAAATCATCTCGACCCTTCGCGCCGCATGCAATCGGCCCGCGCCTACAGGGCGTGCAGGCGGGGCGCTGTCAGTGCATCGCGCCTCAGGGCTGCTTCTTCTTCGCGATCTCGCCGGTGGCGATCTGCGCGCGCAGCCCGCGCAGGCTGGCCTTCATCTTGCGCTCGTTCTCGGGCCCCATGCGCACCAGGATCTTCTGGCCGGCCGAGAGCGATTCGAGCTTCGGATCGGCGTACTCGTAGCGCACCCAGGGCCGCTGCGAGGGAATGTCGCCCTTCACCTCGACCAGCTTCACCTGCACCGGCCCCGTGGGTTCGGGCGCTTGCAGCAGGTGGTCGATCACGGCGATGAAGCGGTCGTTGAAGTAGCGGCCCGGGTAGCCCAGCTCTTCGTACGCCTGCTGGAACAGCGGGTACAGCCGCGCATACACCGCCGCCGCCTTGGCCGGATCGACCGCCCCGGCCAGCATCACGACGCCGTTGTAGCGCGCCGCGTTGTTCGCCGCGATGGTCTGCACGCCGCCCTGCTGCGGCCCCTCGGTGATGAAGCGCTGCGGCGCGGGCTGCACGGGCCACTTGCTCGCGGGCGCCTGCTCGCGCGGCAGGTTGTCGACGGTGGCGACGAAGCGCCGCACCACGCCGTCTGACTGCAGGTAGGCCGCCACGGCCTTGCCGCCCAGCAGCTCGGAGAGCGCCTTCATCACGCGCGCATCGGAACTGGCCAGCGCAGGCAGCGCGGCATCGGGCGGGGCCAGTGCCTCGACCGGGTTCTGCGGGCCCTTCGGCTCTTCGGCCTTCGGTGGCTCGGGGGGCGCGTCGGTCGGGGCGACGGCCACGGGCGCGGTCGGCAGCGGCGCCAGTTGCTGCTGCTGGTACCAGCGCCAGCCGAAATAAGCCGCCACCAGCACGACCAGCGCCAGGCCGACGATGGTGCCCATCGGCGCTTCCTTGCGGGGTCGGAATTCAGGGGTGTCGCGGGGGGAGTCGGCGTCGGACATGGGCGGTTTCCTTTTGCGGGATGGCAGTGGGGAGACGAAAGGCAATGGTGCACCAGGATGGCCTGCATGGCCCGCACGATCGCCACGTTCTCGTAACCCCCTGTGACGCCCCACCCGCGCCGAAGTTCAGTCGCTCACGCTGTCACTCGCCGCCGATGCGCACCACATGCGCCTCGCGCGGATCGACGCGGCCCGCGTGCAGGTCGGCGATCACGGCCTGCGCATGCGTGAAGCCGCGGCCTTGCGCGAGCGTCATCCAGCGGTTGCCCGGGCGGCTCAGCTCGGCGATGAAGCGGCCCTGCGCATCGTTGAAGCGGCGGTTGACCTCCTGCGGGCCCCAGTCGGCGTTGCGCTTGCGGATCTGCACGGGTGCGAAGTAGAGCTTCGGCGTGGGGCCGGGCAGCGCGCTGGTGTCGCCCAGAAACTCGGTCTTCTGCGCCGAGCCCGCATAGCAGTCGTACACCAGCGATTCGCCGAAGTGGTGGTGCACCGTGGCGCGCAGCGCGTCGTGGCCCGCGAAGTCGACATACAGCGTGGGCACGTCGGCCGCCAGCGTGGCGATCTCGCCGTAGGCCACCGTGCGGTCGTAGCAGCCCAGCGCCTCGACGAAGGCGCGGTTGCCTTCGGAGGTGGCGGCGATCAGCTGCAGGCCTTCGCGGCGGCCGAGGCAGAAGGCCGTGCCGAACGCCGTCTTGCTCGATGCGCTCGACACCACGACCTGCGTCGCGCCGAAGAAGCCGTTGTCTTCGAGAAAGTCCGCCAGCATGAACGAGGTGATGAACAGCGGGCGCACCAGCATCTGGTAGTCCTCCAGCGCGGCGACGTAGCCGGCGTCGTGGCTGCAGCGCATGTACTGGTTGTAGGCCGACACCAATTCGCTGCGATGCGCCGCACCGTCGTAGAAGCCGCGCGGCGTCACGCGCACCGGCTGCATGCGCAGGTGGCTCGCAATGGGAAAGTAGCCGTAGAAGCGCTCGCCCACCGCCACGCCTTCGACGTTCGATGCCACCACGTCGGCAAAGCCCCAGGCCGGCATGTGGCCCCAGTCGGCGTCGCCGGTGGGAAAGAACTGCCAGTACTTCATCACCGCATCGCCGAAGGCCGCGTAGGTGATGTTGTTGGTGGTGAGCGAGAAGCGCTCGATCTGCATCAGCACCTCGCCCGGCTGCAGGCTGCCGGCGTCTTCCGAAGTGACGATGCGGGTGGTTCCGAGTGCGTTCTTGCGCGTTTCGAGGCGGGTTAAAGTGAATGCGTTGTTCATTCGCAAACTGTAGGACGGCCCGCTTCGCCGCGGGTTCGGAAACCCGGTCCATGCCCGCCGCACCCCGCTCCAAGCCCCTGAAACGCCCCACGCAGGCGCGCGGCAAGTTCACCGTGCAGGCCATCTACGACGCCTTTGTTCGGATTTGGCGCGCGCAGGGCTGGGAGGGCGTGACCACGCGCGCCGTGGCGCTCGAAACCGGCATCGCCGTCGGCACCTTCTACGACTACTTTCCCGACAAGGAAGCCCTGCTCTCGGGCTATGTGCGCCACTGCGTCGAGGCGCTGCTGGCGCGGCTCGACGCGGACGTGATCGCGCCTTCAGGCATCGACTGGCATGAACGCACGCAGCGCCTCGTGCGCCTCACCTGCGACACGCGCATCGACGGCTTGCCCGCCTTCGACCACGAGATGCTGATGCTCGAGCACCGCGTGGCCGAGCCCAAGCACCACCGGCGCGTGTACGACGAGCTGCTCGCGCGCTGGACGCAGGCCTTCGCCGCCTGCCGCGACCTGCAGCCGCCGCCCTCGCCCGCCACCGTGCAGGCGCTGCTCACCGCCGCCTGGGGCGGGCGCCGCTACCGGCTGCTGGTGCAGCCCGACGACGCGACGGGCGACGCCTGGGTCGCCGAGATGGAAGCGATGGTCACGGCGCGGCTGTTGGCGCGCTGAGCGCCTGCAGCCACGCCAGCGTGCCCTGCAGCTCGGCCGGGCGGATCTCGTGTGCGCCCGGAAAGTCCGAGCCCGACAGCGCCAGCGGCAGCCCGCGCGCCAGCTCGCGCGTGGCCTGCGCGGCACTCGGCGGAATCACGTTGTCGGCGCTGCCGTGGCTCACCCACAGCGCCTTGCCCGCGAAGGCCTCGGGCGGCGCGATGTGCGGCACCACCTCGGGCAGCAGCCGGCTGTGCCACACCAGCGCGGCACGCAGTTTCTCGGGCTGCGTGAGCAGCAGCGACAGCGACATGATCCCGCCCTGGCTGAAGCCGCCGACCACCACGCGCTCGGGCGGAATGCCCAGCTGCTGCGACGCCGACGCGACCATCTCGCCGATGAGGAAGCGGCTTTCGCGCTCCTGTTCTTCGTCGATGCGGCGCCCGCCGTCGGCCAGCACCTGGAACTCGAACCACGCGTAGGAACCGGGCGACAGCACGTACGGCGCGCGCAGGCTCAGCACGTGGAACTGCGGCGGCATCATGCGCGCCAGGCCGAACAGGTCCTGCTCGTTGCTGCCCACGCCGTGCATCAACACGAGCAGCCAGGGTTCAGGGCCGCCCGAGGGTGCGGGATGGTGCAGGAACTGCAGGGGCAGATGGAGCGATGTCATGGGTCGGAAGTGCCTCGAAAAAATGACGGACGGCGCGGCTCAGCGAAAGCCCTTGGCCAGCGCCCGCGTGACCTCGGCCGAGGACACCTCGCGGCAGCCGGTGGCGTTCTGCCCCGACCACAGCGGAGAAAAGTCGCCGCTGCCCTGCGCCTCGGCCTTGGCGCGCAGCGGCGCGATGCCCGAGGTGGCGAGCGGAAATTCCGGCGCCGGGCCGATGGCGCCCAGCTCGCGCATCACGCGGTTGACGATGCCGCGCGCAGGCCGGCCGGTGAACAGGTTGGTGAGGGCCGTGTGGCGCGCGGCCTCGCTCTTCAGCGCCGCGCGGTGCAGCGCGCTGGTCATGGCCTCGGGCGTCAGCAGATAGGCCGTGCCGACCTGCACGCCGGCCGCGCCCAGCGCCATGGCCGCGGCCACGCCGTCGGCATCCGCGATGCCGCCCGCCGCGATCACCGGCACCTTCAGCGCACGCACCAGCTGCGGCAGCAGCGCGAAGGTGCCGAGCTGCTTCGTGAGGTCGTGCGACAGGAAGTGGCCACGGTGCCCGCCGGCCTCCAGCCCCTGCGCGATGACCGCGTCGACACCCTTCGCCTCGAGCCACAGCGCCTCGTCGACGGTGGTGGCCGAGACCAGCACCTTCGCACCCCAGCCGCGCACCTTGGCCAGCAGCGGCTCGGGCGGCAGCCCGAAATGGAAGCTCACCACCGGCGGCTTGAACTCGGCCAGCAGGTCGGCCACCTCGGCGCTGAAGGGGTTGCGCCCGGGGCCGGTCGGGATGCCCGCGGGGTCGATGCCGAACTCGGCGTAGTACGGCCCCAGCGCGGCGCGCCAGGCGGCCTCGCGTGCCTCGTCCGGCGTGGGCGGGGTGTGGGCGAAGAAATTGACGTTGAAGGGCTTGTCGGTGCCCGCGCGGATCGCCGCGAGTTCGCTGCGCATCGCGTCGGGGCCGAGCATCGCGCACGGCAGCGACCCCAGCGCGCCCTCGTTGCACACCGCGATCGCCATCGCGCTGGCCTGCGCGCCGGCCATCGGCGCCTGGATCAATGGAAGTTCGGTGCCGAGGATCTGTTGCAACGTCGTCATTCGGGGTGCGCTCCTGTGTCCGTGTGTCGAATGACGGCATTCTCCGGCGAAGCCGGTGGGCGCTGTGGCTGCGGGGTCATCGCGGGCGCAGCCGCCCGCCGGCTCAGCGCGCCTTGCCGAAGTCCTTCAGCTTGAAATCGGTGTCGTCCTGGTAGCCGTACAGGCGGCACACTGCGCGGAAGTCTTCCACCGCAAAGCCGGTCCATGTGTAGTTGCGGGCACGGCGGCCCGTCTGGCGGTTCTGCACATCGAAGGACAGCGAGGCCTTCGGCTCCGGCAGGTTGATCGTCTTGTGCAGGCTGGGCACGAACTTGAAATCTTGCGCCTCGAAGCGCTTGGAGGCACCGAGTGCCGTGCGCACGACGATGGCCTCGGGCGTGAACTCGTAGCGCGACACGAACAGGTAGTCGCGCCGCACCGCGACGATGACCACGAGCGCCAGCAGCAGCGTCACCGCATAGAACAGCGGCGTGTTGATCGTGCGGTCGACCAGGAAGCGGTAGGCGTAGTTGAACACCAGCGAAGTCAGGCCGACCATCAGCACCAGCTGCCCGAGCTGCATCAGCAGCCACTTGGCCTTGTTCGAGACGGAGACGATCACGACCGCTTCACTCCTCGCTGGTCCACTCCACCTGCACGCCCAGGCTGCGCAGGTTTTCCACGAAGCGCGGGTGCGCGCGCCGGATCGGGGTCGCGTTGCGGATCTCGGACTTGCCCTCGATGCTCGCGGCCACCATGAACAGCGCGATCGCCACGCGGATGATGTAGGGGCTCTCGACCACCGCCGGCGTGAGCGCGTGGCCGCCGAAGGTGATGAGCCGGTGCGGGTCGGACGAAAACACGTGCGCGCCGAACTTCGACAGCTCGCCGGTCCAGCCCAGCGCGCCGTCGTACACCTTGTTCCAGAACATCGCGTTGCCCTGCGCGCGCACGCCCAGCGCGATGAAGATCGGCAGCAGGTCGACCGGGAAGTACGGCCACGGCGCGGCCTCCACCTTGGTGAGCACGTTGCTGGTGAACGGCGTCTGCACCTTCAGCGGGCCGCTGCGGATGGCGCGCGACCAGCCGTCGGCATGCTCGATCTGCACGCCGAACTTGGCAAAGGTGCGGTCGATGAGCGGAAAGTTGCCCGGCGCGCTGTTGCGCACCACGACGTCGCCGCCGGTGATCGCGCCCAGCGCCAGAAAGGTGGTGATCTCGTGGAAGTCTTCGTCGAAGCGGAACTCGCCGCCACCCAGCGCGCCGCCGCCATGCACCGTGAGCCGCGAGGTGCCCATGCCTTCGATGCGCACGCCGATCATGGCCATGAAGCGGCAGAACTCCTGCACGTGCGGCTCCGAGGCCGCGTTGGTGAGCGTCGAGGTGCCGTCCGCGGCGGCCGCGCACAGCACGAAGTTCTCGGTGGTCGTCACCGAGGCGTAGTCCAGCCAGTGGTCGGTGGGCGTGAGCCGGCCGGGCGCATACACCAGCAGCGAGCCCTCGGTGCGCTCCACCTGGCCGCCGAAGCGCTGGAACACCTCCACGTGCGGATCGATCTCGCGCACGCCCAGCGTGCAGCCCTTGACGTTGTCCTCCAGCCGCGCCACGCCGAAGCGCGCCAGCAGCGGCGGCACCAGCATGATCGACGAGCGCATCTCCTCGGGCAGGCGGTGGAGCGCCGCATCGAAGGTGGTGGCGCGGTGGTGCAGTTCGAGCGTGCCGCTCTCGTGGTCCATGTGGACCTCGCTGCCCAGCGTGCGGAAGATGTCGAGGATCTTGCGCACGTCGGTGATGTCGGGCACCCCGTGCAGCCGCAGCGGCTCGCCGGTGAGCAAGGTGGCGCACAGCACCGGCAGCACCGCGTTCTTGTTGGCGGAGGGAATGATGCGGCCGCGAAGGGGCGTACCGCCGTGCACGATGAGGTTGGACATGAAAGGGGGCGAACAGAGGGGCGAAGGCACGAACTGTTCGCGCCGGACGGCGGAACTTTACCGTTGGAAACGACGGGTTTCCGGGGGCTCAGTTGTAAGAATTTGGAAACGCCCGCGGCGCGCCGGTGCGGCCGCGGCGTTGCCCGGGAGGCCCGTCAGGCCTTGCGCTGGAAGCCCGGCGCCTGGTCCACTTCGGTCGGCTTGTAGATCTTGTGCGCCGCCGTCGCGCTGCCCGCGTCGGCCACCACCAGCAGGCGCCACAGCGGCTCGCGCACGGCGCACAGGCTTTCCTCGGGCGTGAGCGCGAAGGTCGGCAGCGCCGGGGCGGTGCCCTTCACGACCACCTTGAGCAGCATCGCGCCCTTGGCGTTCGACACCTCGATGTCGTAGCCCAGCGCCTTGCTGGTGACGTCTTCCGCGTTGTAGCCGTAGCCCTTGAAGTGGCCCATGACATAGGCCATGGCGGCGGCCTGCACGGCGTCGGTCGTGGTCGGGCCGGCCGGGGCCGCGTCGGCGTCATCGGCCGCCGGCACGCCGCCACGGGCCTTGGCGGCCGTGATGTCGGCCTCGGTCGGCACCCAGCCGCGCGCACCGCGCACCAGCACGGCGAGCTGTTGTTCAGGCTCCCAGCTCGCGACGTGCCATTCGGCATCGTCGCGCACGCGGGTCGACACCTTGGCGCTCTTGTTGCTCTCGAGCTCGGCGATGGCGACGCGGTTGGTCTGCAGCACGGCGCGGAAGCCCTGGCCGGCGTCGAAGGTGCGCTTGAGCAGGGCCAGGCGGTCCTTGGCGCGCTGCGCCTGCTGGGCGCTGCGCACGCCGCCGCCGGGGCGGCGCTGGGCGTCGAGCGATTCCAGGTAGAACCAGCGGCCACCGGCCGCCACGCTCACGTACTCGCCCCAGATGGTGGCGATGACGTTGTCGCCGGTGGCGAGCCAGGCGTGCTCGAACGGCTTGTCGCGTGCGTCGAACACCCCCATCTTGGCGACGATTTCGACCGGCGTGAGGCGCGGTCCGGAGAGCCGCATCTCATCGATGGCGGCGAGCACGGAGGGGTCGACTTCCTTGTCCATTCAGCGGAATTCTGGCGAGTTGGGAGGGGGTGGGAGTATGCCGCATCGGCCGTCGCTCCCCGGTGCCCGGCGCCCCGCCGCGTGTACCCTCCGTGCCTTGAAAGCCCCCGCATGCACGACCTGCTGACCTCCTACTTCTGGCACGGCGACACGCTGCGCAGCCGCAGCGTGAGCGGCATCGTGCACGCGGCCCTGCTTGACGTGCCCGAGCCCCCGGCCCGCCTCGTGGCCGACTGGCAGCGGGAGATCGCCACGAACGTGCTGCTCGAACCCGGCGATGTCGAACCCATGCCGCTGGCCCGCGCGCGCACGCGCTGGCCCGACTACGCGCAGTGCGTGCAGGCGATGTCCGGCTGGCTGGGCACGCTGGGCCTGCCCGCGTCGCTGCTGCCTGCCAGCGACGTCGCCCTGATGGCCTGCCGCGGCGCCCGCTACCACCACGACGGCGCGCAGTACGGCGGCGCGGCCTTCTGCAACCTGTTCCTCAGCGAGGACAAGGGCCTGGACGTGCACTTTCCCGTCACGGGCCATCGCATTGCGCTCACGCGGGGCACGGCCCTGCTGTTCGACACGGGCCAGCCCCACGCCGTCGTGCCGCGCGGCAGCGACCACGGCTTCGACGCGGCCGACTTCCCGTCTTCGCTCGATCGCACGCAGCTGTTCCTGACCTGGGAGCTGTCGATCGAAGACGCGCAGGTGGCGCGCCTGCTCGGCGTCGGCTTCGATGTCGATCCGGCCACCGCGTCGCAGCTCGATGAAGAACAGGTGCGGGTGAACGGCGAACCGGCGCAGGTCTGCGCGAACTCCGGCCGCTGGCTCAGCGGCACGTAGCGAACGAACGATCAATCGCCCTGGCGGTAGTGGTTCCCCGGCCGCGCCGCCGAATCGATGATGTCCCGCCACGACTTTCCCGCGCTTCGCAGCTGCTCGATCGACGGGCCCAGCGTGTTGCCGTAGCGGCTGTGCGACCTGGCTTCGAGGGCCTGCAGCTCGTGCGAGGGCGTCAGCGCGCGGTAGTGCAGCTTGAGATCGTCCCGCTGCGCGAAGATCCAGCGCGCCACCTGTTCTTCACTCACACCATCGGCCAGCATCCGCGCAGCGGCAGGCCCCAGCTCGGCCACGGCCGCTTCGTAGGTCTTGCGTACGTTGAGGTCTGCCATGCGGACTCTGGAGTGGATGTGACGGGCGATTCGGCCCATTGTGCATACGGCGAGGGCGCTACAGTGGCTGTCCCCTCATCTCTTTTCGTGCATGCCCGGAGCCCAAACGATGCGCCACCTCTTCAACGTGTTCGGCCGTACCCTGCGCGTCGAAATGACCGATGCCCGCTGGCGCAGCCACTGGGTCGGCGCCGACGGAAAACTGGGCCTCGCCCAGCTCGCGATTCCGCCGGACGTGGCGCCGGCCGACCTCGCGCAGTACCTCTACGACATCTACCACGAGAACGCGACGCCGACGAACGGCGATGTCTTCGAGATCGGGGCGAAGTGAGCCCGGCGCGGCTATCGCTGCGCGGCCTTCGATGACGACCGAAACGCCAGCCAGGCCACGCCGCCAAACGCCAGCACGAACACCAGCAACGGCCCCACCTCCCGGGCCCTGAAGCCCTGGCTCGCGAGGTTGCCAAGCAAGGTCCACGGCACCAGCGGAAACGCGAGCAGTACCACCACCGCAGGCACATGCGCGTGCAGCGGAAACAGAACCAGCGCAAGGCCGGTCGACAACAGGCTCGCCACCAGGTACGCGAACAGAAGCTTGAACACCACTTTCATGCGGCGATTCTGACCGCCTCCTTGCCCAAGCCGGGGTGACAGATGACACGGCAATCTGCTACACCTCGCGGTACCCACCCGTCCCCCTGCGCAAGGAGATCCGACCGATGGCCCCAGCCAAGAAGCGCGTCGCCGCGAAGAAGCCCTCGCCCGCTGATACGAAAGTCCCCAGGATGCCGCACGGGGTGCTGACGCCGGCGCTGTCGTCGGGCAGCGTGCGGCTGCACGTGACCGGGCAGATCAAGCTCCTCAACAGCTGGGTCGACCTTCCGCCCGAGATGGCCGCCGCGATGGTGGCGCAGTCGGCCCATGCCGATGCGCCCGCCGCGGGCCACCTGCCGGGCGAAGCCTCCCCCGCCCTCACCGCCGCGCTCGCCGGCACGGCCGATGCGCTGTGCACGCGGCTCTCGCCGGTGTCGACCTTCGGGCTCGCGCAACTCCAGCGCCTGCCGATGGACGTCGAGACCTCGATGGACCCGCGCCTCCAACTGGCGGTGATGAACCGCCGCGCGGGCAAGCAGAGCATGCCCATCTCGTCCGCCGATGGCGACTCGGTGCCGGTGGTGGCGCGCGTCACCAGCCATGCCGAGTGGGCCGACATTCCGGACGTCGATGCGGGCTCCGACATCGGCACCGCCGACGACGGCACGGTGCTCGTCACGGGCCGCATTCCGCTGGGCAAGGCCGAGGCCATCCGCCAGCATCCAGCCGTGCTCAGCATGAAGGCCTCGCAGCCCGTGCTGCCGGCGCTGAACAACACCATTGCGTCGATGGGCGTGCAGGCCGACAACCCCGCACTCGCCGGCACGGCGGGCGGCGCCGGCGTGGTGATCGGCGTGGTCGACTCGGGCGGCGACTTCGCGCACCAGAACTTCCTGAAAGCCAACGGCAAGACGCGCCTGCTGGCGCTGTGGCAGCAAGGCGCGCCGGCCAAGGCCAACAGCCCCTACGGCTACGGCCGGCTCTTCGAGGCGGCGGACATCGACAAGGCGCTGAAGAAGGCCGACCCGTACAAGGCGCTGGGCTACGACCCCGGCGCGGGCATGCCGGGCAGCCCGGGTTCGCACGGCACGCATGTGATGGACATCGCCGGCGGCAACGGCCGGGGGTCGCTGCAACCCGGCGTGGCGCCCAAGGCCGACCTGATCTTCGTCGAGATGTCGGCCCGCGACATCGCCTGGACCGGCCACAACGCCGTGTTCAGCTCCTTCGGCGATTCGGTGCAGATGCTCGAGGCGGTGAAGTTCATCTTCGACCGCGCGGGCGACAGGCCCTGCGTCGTCAACCTGAGCCTGGGCACCAACGGCGGCCCGCACGACGGCACCTCGCTGGTCGAGCAGGGCTTCGACGCGCTCGTGTCGCAAAAGCCCAACCGCGCGATCGTGCTGGCGGCCGGCAATTCGCAGGAAGACAACACGCACACGGCGGGCACGGTGCCCGGCAACGGGCACCTCGATGTGTCGTGGACCCTGGTCAACGGCAAGGGCGGCGAGTTCGAGCTCTGGTACGGCGGCAGCCAGCGCCTGCGTGCCGAGCTGCTGGGCCCCGACGGCCAGGTGCTGGCGAGCGTCGCACCGGGAGAAAACTTTCCGCTCGGTGCAGGCAACGGCGAGATCGCCGCGTTCCTCAGCAGCCGCATCACCGACCCGAACAACAAGGACAACGTGATCGGCATCTGGCTCGCACCCAACTGGCCCGACGGCGAGTTCAAGGTGCGGCTGCACGCCCTGGCCGCCGACGACGTGCCGTTCCATGCCTGGCTCGAGCGCCTGGACAGCGGCCAATCGTACTTCGGCCAGCCGGTGAAGTCGCACCTGCTGGGCTCGCTGTCGACGGGAAAACTGTCGATCGTGGTCGGCGCCTACGACGCCCGCAAGACGGGCGAGCCCGCCGCCAGCTTCTCGAGCGCGGGCCCGACGCGCGACGGCCGGCCCAAGCCCGAGGTCAGCGCACCCGGCGTGCAGGTGAAGGCCGCGCAGTCGCGCACGAAGGACGGCATGGTGAAGAAGTCGGGCACCAGCATGGCGGCGCCGGCGGTGACGGGGCTGGTCGCGCTGATGCTGGCCAAGGCCCACAAAGCTGGAAAGAAGCTGACCATCGCCGACATCCGCGCCAGGCTGAAGGCGGGCGTCAAGCCCGGCGGCGGGCCGGCCGGCTGGGACCCGCAGCGCGGCGACGGCCGCGCCGGCAGCGGCGCGATCTGACGATCCAGCCATGACCCCCACGCCCGGTGCGGTTGTGCCGAACCCGAGCGGGGGGTGTAATCTGTGTTCCCGCCCCCATCTGCCCTCTCATGCCCATCGATTTGCGTTCGCTCAAGAAACTCGACTTCTCGGCCGCCCCCGCGCCGGTGTCGAGCGAGCGCGTCGTCGTGCTGGTCAAGCTGTGCGAGGGCGCCGAGCGCCCGGACTACATCGCCGCGCGCGCCGACATCTCGCCGGGCCTGTTCTCGGCCGAGATTCCGCTCGACAAGCTCCAGCAGCTCGAGGCCGACCCGGCCGTCGAGTCGGTCGAGCTGTCGCGCCGGCTGCCCAACATCTCCTGACTCGCGACCCACCCGGGTCGCTGCCTTCGCGCATGCCATGCCGGCAGGCGCCCGCACACGCGTGCCCCACAACTCAGCCCAAGGAACACCCATGAAAGTGCTCGACGATGCCGCGCGCGCGGCGGTCCGGTCGGTGATCGCCACCCACCAGGCGCAGCTGGCCGCCCTGCCCGGCTACGTGGCGGCGGAGCCGGGCTTTCCGCTGGTCGACGGCCGGTTCCTGCGCGAGCCCGCGGTGATCGTGCTGGTCGACCGCAAGCGGCCCTTGTCGGAGGTGCCCGTGGCCGAGCGCGCGCCCCGGCAGCTCGGCCCGTACCGCGTCTGCGTGATGCAGGCCGACCCCGCGCGGCAACTGGCCGCCAGCGCGGACTTCGAAGACACGGTGAACGCGCTCGCCGAAGCGGCCGTCGGCCTCGTCTACAAGCCGCCTGCAGGCCAGCCCATCGACAAGATCTACAACGTGAAGCAGCCCTTCCTGTGCCACGTCGGCCCCGACGCGGGGTGGCCGGTGCTGCGGCCCTTTCTCGAAGGCACCACGCGCTCGCTGTCGGTGGCGATGTACGACTTCAACGCCGACCACGTCGCCCAGGTCTTCATCGAACTCGTGCGCGACGGCGGCATCGCGGCGGCGCTGAGCTGGGACGACGGCATGACGAAAGAAGAACAGGTCATCCGCAAGAAGCTGCGCAAGCTGCAGCAGGAGGCCGACTTCACCGCCTGGCTCGTGCAGTGCGGCAAGGGCCGCCGCTTCGCCAGCGCGTACCACGAGAAAGTGGCGGTGCGCGACGGCAAGGCCTTCTGGCTGTCGAGCGGCAACTGGAGCAAGCGCAGCCAGCCCGACATCGACCCCGTGGCCACGCCCGCGCAGGCCAAGGGCATGTTCAGCAAGGGCAACCGCGAGTGGCACGTGATCTGCAGCGACGCCGTGCTCTCGAAGGTCTTCGAGAAGTACATCCTGCACGACCTCAAGGCCTCCGAGAAGGAAGAAGCCGACGGCGCCGCCGACGCGGCGCTGGACGTGGCGCCCAAGCTCACGTTGCCCGACGTGTTCGTGCCGCTCGACCACCTGCTGGAACAGGCCGTAGCCTTCGCGGGGCCGGTGGTGCCCGTCGAGCCTGCGCGGCTGCCGGCGGTGAAGACCACGGTGAAAGTCCAGCCCGTGCTCACGCCGGACAACTACCTGCCGCACATCAACGCGCTCATCGACAGCGCGCAGACCTCGCTGTACCTGCAGTTCGCCTACATCACCTGGAGCGATGCCGACAAGGACGCCGACTTTCGCGCGCTGCTGCGCAAGCTGGCGCAGCGCAGCACCGAGCCGGACCTCGACCTGCGCATCATCCTGGGCAGCACCAGCGCGGCCGACAACATCCGCAAGCTGGTCGAGGCGGGCTGCAACCAGGACGTGTTCCGCGTCCAGGGCAGCATCCACAACAAGGGCATCATCGTGGACGGCCAGGTGGTACTGGTGAGCAGCACCAACTGGTCGGGCGACGGCGTGCTGCGCAACCGCGACGCCGGGCTGATCATCCACAACGAAGACGTGGCGCAGTACTACCAGCAGGTCTTTCTCGACGACTGGGATTCGCGCGCCAGAAGCCGCGTGGACGACGACCCGCCGGTGACGCTGGCCTCAGCCGGCGCGCCCACGCCGCCGGGCATGGTGCGCATGTCGTGGAGCGACTATCACGGGTGAGGCGCCGCCTCGATGAAATCCACGGAGTGCAGCACCCGCCGCAGCTCCGGATCGTCCGAGGCCTGCCACGCCGGCAGCTGCGCCAGGAAGTGCGCGATGAAGCGCGCCGCCGCGTGCGACGGTGCCTCCTGCGCGCGGCGCACGATGCCCACGACGTTGCTGTGGAAGCGCTCGCGCAGCTGCAAGGTCACGAGCGCATGGCGCAGGCTCTCGGTTTCCACCAGCGGCCAGGGGCAGAAGGTGAGCATGTCGGTCTTGCGCACGAGGCCCAGCATCATCGACGGCGAATGCGCCAGCTGGATGCGCTGCACGGGCGCAGCCAGGCCGTGCTGGCGGAACAGGTTGTCGAGAAAGCTCGCGCCCTCGCCCGGCGTGAAGTTGAGCACCCAGTCGTCCTGCAGCAGCTCGGCCATCGACTGCGCGCCGGCCCGCGGATGGCCGCGGCGCGCCACCACCGTCATGTCGTAGCGGAACAGCGGCTGCGACTGCAGCCCCTGCATGGCCTCGTCGGGGCCGATGCGGCCGATCAGCAGGTCCAGGCTGCCTTCGCGCAGCCGCGGGTAGCTGAGCGCCGACAGGCCGTCGAACATCTCGAGCTGCACATGCGGCAGCTCCTCGCGGAACAGCGACACCACGCGAGGCAGCAGGGTCTGCGTGATCCAGGGCGTGATGGCCACGGTCAGGCGCTGCTGCGCACCGGTGTCGCGGTGGCGTGAGAGCGTGTCCTCGGCCTGGCGCAGCTGGGCCAGCACGCGCTGCGCATGCTCCAGCAGCTCCAGGCCGGCCGGCGTGAAGGCGATGCCGCCGCCGTGGCGCGTGAACAGCGCGACCTGCGCATGCGCCTCGAGTTCGCGCAGGCCCTGCGTGACCGTGGCCTGGGTGACGCCCAGTGCCCGCGCGGCGGCGCGAATGCTGCCTTCGGAGGCGACGGCGGCGAGATAGCGGAGCTGGTGCAGCTTCATGGCGGCCGATTATCCGCAGCCGTCCGCGGCGACAGGCTGCGCCCGCCTCCGCATGGCGGCGCCTGTCTGCCCCCGCAGGCAGCGAATTCCTAGACTCGCCGCAAGACAGCAAGGAGACAGATTCCCCCATGACGACCTACACCGTCGACAACGCCGCCGCCCTCGAGAGCGTGCTGCCCGCCGTGCGCGAGGTCGCGCCCGAGATGGTCGGCCTGCGCCACCGCATCCACGCGCACCCCGAACTGGCCTACGAAGAGCACGTCACCAGCGAGCTGGTGGCCACGCGCCTGGCCGAGTGGGGCTACGAAGTGCACCGCGGCCTGGCCGGCACCGGCGTGGTGGGCACGCTGACATGCGGCACGGGCACGCGACGCCTGGGCCTGCGCGCCGACATGGATGCGCTGCCGATCCAGGAAGCGACCGGCCTGCCCTATGCCAGCCAGGTGCCCGGCAAGATGCACGCCTGCGGCCACGACGGCCACACCAGCATCCTGCTGGCCGCCGCGCGCGTCATCGCGCAGGAGCGCAGCTTCGACGGCACGCTGCACCTGATCTTCCAGCCGGCCGAGGAAGGCCTGGGCGGCGGGCGCCGCATGGTGGAAGAAGGCCTGTTCGAGCGCTTTCCCTGCGACGCCATCTTCGCGCTGCACAACATGCCCGGCTTTCCGGCGGGCAAGTTCGGCTTCAAGGAAGGCTCGTTCATGGCCTCGTCCGACTCGGTCACGATCACGGTGACGGGGCGCGGCGGGCACGGCTCGGCGCCGCACCTGTCGGCCGACCCGGTGGTGGCGGCGGCGCACATCGTCGTGGCGCTGCAGACCATCGTGTCGCGCAACGTCGACCCGCGCGAGATGGCGGTGGTGTCGGTGGGCGCGATCCACGGCGGCGACGCGCCCAACGTGATTGCCGACAGCGTGCAGATGCGCCTCACGGTGCGCGCCTACCGCCCCGAGATCCGCGCCATGCTGCGCGAGCGCATCACCGAGCTGGCGCAGGCGCAGGCGGCCACGCTCGGCGTGAAGGCCGAGGTGGACTACCACTGGCGCTACCCCGCGCTGGTGAACGACGAGGAATCCACGCGCTTCGCACGGCAGGTCGCACACGACTGGCTGGGCGACGACGGCCTGCTGCCGCCGCTGGCGCCGCTCACGGGCAGCGAAGACTTCTCCTTCATGCTGGAGCGCTGCCCCGGCAGCTACCTGATCGTGGGCAACGGCGAAGGCGAGCACCACCGCACCGGCGGCTGCATGGTCCACAACCCCGGCTACGACTTCAACGACGCGATCCTGCCGATCGCGGCCAGCTACTGGGTGCAGCTGGTGCGGCGCTTCCTGGGCGCGCAGGCCTGAGCGGGCCTTTCGCCTTTCCTTTCCCATTTTTTCGTACTGGAACCGCGATGACCCGTCTTGCTTCTTCTTCCGTTTCGCGCCGCGTGGTCTTGAGTGCGCTCGGCGCCACCGCCCTCTGTGCCGCCGCCCCGGCGTTCGCGCAGGGTACCTACCCCGCCAAGCCCATCAAGCTGCTGGTCGGCTACGCGCCGGGCGGCTCGGTCGACATGGCAGCGCGCGTGGCGGCGGACATCCTGTCGGCCAAGCTCGGCGCGACGGTGGTGGTCGAGAACGTGACCGGCGCCGCGGGCGTGGTCGCGGCGCAGCGCGCGGTGAGCAGCCCGGCCGACGGCTACACGCTGCTGGCCGGCTCCAGCAACGAGATGGCGGCCACGGTGCTGGTGAACCCCGCACAGCGCTACGACCCGGTGAAAGACCTGACGCCCGTCAGCCTGCTCGCCTTCGCGCCCGTGCTGCTGGTGGCGAGTCCGAAGGTGGGCGTGAAGAACCTCGACGAATTCATCGCGCTGGCCAAGCGCAACCCCGGCAAGTACAGCTACGGCAGCTCGGGCGTGGGCTCGACGCTGCACTTCGTGGGCGAGCAGATCAAGCAGCGCGCGGGCCTGTTCCTCACGCACATTCCCTACCGCGGCACCGCGCCGCTCACGAGCGACCTGGTCGGCGGCACGCTCGACTTCGCGATCGTGTCGCCCACCGCCGCGGCGCCGTTCCTGCAGGGCGGGCGGATCGTGCCGCTGGGCGTGTCGTCGGCCAAGCGCTTTCCCGGCCTGCCGCAGGTGCCGGCGCTCGGCGAGCATCCGCAGCTGAAGGGCTATGAGCTGAGCGGCTGGTTCGCGCTCGCGGGCCCGAAGGACCTGCCCGCGCCCATCGTGCAGAGCCTGCGCGCGGCGCTGCAGGCCGGCCTGGCCGACCCGACGATCCGCCGGCGGCTGGAAGAAGGCGGATCCATCCCCGCCACGGGCAAGGAAGACCTCGGGCAGATCATGCGCGAGGACACGGCCAAGTACGCAACGCTGGTGAAGTTCGCGAACATGCGCGACTGAGGCCTGCCGGCCGTTTCAGCGCGGGGCGTCGCCGCCCTGGCGCTCCTCCACCCACCACTTCGCCTGCGCGGCATTCATCGCGCGCGCGTTGACAATCATTTCCTCGATCTGCGCACGCGTGGCCGGTGAATCGACCATCCACGCGGTCTGCACGGCATGCGCGGGCCCGCCTTCGGCGAGCCGGTATTCCAGACAAAAACGAACCTCATTGCTCATCGGTGATCGAACCCTCTCTCTTCGCCACCGATTCTGTCTGACTCAAGTGAAACAGAACGCTTCTTCGATGCGTCGCAGCCACAGGAAGTGATGGCGTTTTGAGGCCATTCGTTCACAATGATTGCACCGTTGTTGCAGCGGAAAGGAGTGTGAAACCATGTTCGACTTCTTGTTTCGGCCCACCCACACGGCCTATTTGAAACGTGCCTCGGCACTGCTCGAAGAGGCGCAGATGGCGCGCATCGAACACCAGGCTGCCGCAGAGCATCACAGCGCCCTCGCCCGCATGTACGCGGAACGTGCCCGCCGGCTCGAGAACGAGCTGTACCGGCAACCGCGCGCCGCGGAGCACGGCACCGAGGCAGTGGCGGTCGCGGTGGAAGACCGCCCGCAGCTGTACTCGCTGGATGGCAGCCGCAAGGCGACGACGCACCCGGCCGGCAGCTGACGCCGGCCCGCGCGATCGCCTCGAGGTCGCGCCCGGCGACAAGGGCGCGGCTGTGCCGATGCGGTGATCTGTGGTGATGTAATCCGGCTCCCCGGCCCTCACCGCGAGAACCCCATGCGCTTCATTGCCTGCATCGCCGCCTGCGCGGCCCTGGCCCTGCCCCAAGCCCACGGGCAAGCCGCCGCGCCTTACGACGGCCCGCTGTTCGACACCCACCTGCACTACAACCAGGAAGCCTGGGACGGCACCGCCGGCCCCTTCCCGCCCACCGAGGCGCTCGCGCGCATGCAGCGCAACCAGGTGAAGGCCATCATCGCGAACTCGCGGCCCAACGCCGGCACGCAGACCCTGGCCGCCGCGCGTGAGACCCGCGCCGCCGGCGTCACCGTGGTGCCCTTCGTGCGCCTGTACCGCAACCGCGACGACTACAACAACTGGTTCCGCGACGAAAGCATCCACGAGATGGTGCTGGCCGAACTGGCGCGCGGCACCGCCAGCGGCCCCTACCGCGGGCTCGGCGAGTTCCACCTGTACGAGAGCGCCAACGCCAACGGCCCTGTGGCCAAGAAACTGATCGCGCTGGCCGAAGAGAAAAAGCTCGCCGTGCTCGCGCACGTGGACGACGTAGCCGTCGACCTGCTGATGGCGAACGCGCCGTCGAAGGGCCGCGCGCTGCGCCTCATCTGGGCCCACACCGGCATCGGCGGCACGCCGGTCGAGCGCGTGCAGGCGATGCTGGAGCGCTACCCGCTGCTGATGGGCGAACTCTCGTACCGCCCCGGCCTGACCTGCGAGGACGGTCGCCTGTGCCCCGAGTGGCGCGCGCTGATCCTCAAGCACCCCGATCGCTTCATGGTCGGCTCCGACACCTGGGTCAACCAGCGCTGGAGCGCCTACGACGAGATCATGCGCAGCTACCGCACCTGGCTGGGCGACCTGCCGCCCGCCGTGGCGCAGCGCATCGCCTGGGGCAACGCGGCGGCGCTGTTCGACCTGCGCTGAGGCATCGCCCGCGCAGACGGTCTCAGGCGGCCTGATCGCGCCGCGCAGCCACCTCGCGCAGCCGCTGGTGCGCGGCGCCGTCCCACGCCACCGGCTGCTGGTTCTTCGCGCACAGGTAGTGGTGCGTGAACACGCCCAGGTAGGCGTCCAGCGTCTGCTGCGCGGCCTGCTCGCCGGCCAGGTCCATGCACATCGCCGCCACCTCGCTGGTGCAGAAGTGGTCGTCGCGGCCGGAGTTGCGCAGCTTGTACTGCGTGATCTGCTCGGGCTGCAGGCTCAGCACCGGCAGCCGGTCGAGGTAGGGGCTGCGGCGAAACATCTTGCGCGCCTCGGCCCAGGTCGCATCGAACAGGATGAAGAGCGGACGCTTCGCGCTGCCGCCGCCGGCCGCATCAGGCGACGAAGGAACGCCCAGCACCACGCGCTCGGGCGCCGCGTACTGCCCCGGGAACACCACGTAGGGCTGCCATTGCGGGTCGTTCAACAGCGCCAGCAGCGCGGGATCGGTCTCGGTGCGGGCCCAGCCGAAGGCGAAGGTGTCGGCCACCACATCGGCCACCAGCCACCCCGTGTTGGTGGGCTTGAGCGGCTCGATGTCGGCCATGAGCAGGCACACCCCCGCGCGCGTGGCCACCGGAGGACGCACGGCGCACATGCAATGGCTGGGCACCAGCCGGCAGCCCGCACAGCGCTCGCGCTTGAAGCCGCCACGGGCAAGAAAAGGCTTGGCGCTGCGCGCCAGGCGCGCGGCGCGAAGGAGGGAGACGGCGTGAGGCATGCACCGATTCTCGGTGGCGTGGCCGTCGGCGCCGTGCGGCTGCACGCGCTGGCTCGCTAGACCAGCCGCAGGTCCTTCACCGCCGCACCACCAAACACCCGCGCCACCTGCGCCGTCGACAGCCCGTACATCCGCTGGAACAACCCGCCCAGCACCGCCCGGTACTCGTTGAGCACCGCGTGGTCGCGGTTCTGGAACAGCGTGGCCTGCGTCAGCGGCTGCTGCTCACCCACGACGCGCCCGCCCGCCTGCGCGGCCAGGCCGCCGCCGAGCACCCAGTACACGGTGCCGTGCCCGTGGTCGGTGCCGCGGTTGCCGTTCTCGCGGAAGGTGCGGCCGAACTCGCTGACGACGACCACCACGGTCTGGCGCCAGGCAGGCTCGCCCATCTCCTGCGCGAAGCCGGCCACGCCGCGGCCCAGCTCTTCGAAACGGTTGGCCAGGTAGCCCTTGGCCGCGCCCTGCCCCACGTGGGTGTCCCAGCCGCCGACGTCGACAAAGCCGATGTCGTAGCGCTCGCGCATCAACAGCGCCATGCGCCGCGCGACCTGCTCGAAGCCCTTGGGGCTCATGGCGTTGCGGCTGGCGGCGTCCATCTCGGCCTGCATGGCGCGCACCACCTCGTCGCGCACCTGGAAGCCCTCGGCCACGGGCTGCGCGAGCACGGTGTTGCGGTACATCGACGCAATGATCTGGCTCTGCCGCGCATCGAGGGCCTGCCGCGCCACGCCCGCGAGCGCCATGTTGGCGGCCTTGGCGTCGTCGCCGCGCAGCACGATGGGCAGCTGGTCGGTGAAGGCGATGGGCGACACGTCGGCCAGCGGCCCGGCGCCGAGCACGCCGGCCAGCCGGTTGAGAAAGCCCGAGCGGTAGTCGCGCCGCGCGTTGTCGGGTGCCACGCCGAGCTCGATGGCGTCCTGCGTCTCGAAGTGGCTGCGCGTGAGGTCGTCGGTGCCGGCGAAGGCGATGAAGGCCGCCTGCTTGCGCTGGTACAGCGGTAGCACGCTCTGCGCGAGCGCGGGGTGCAGGCCCCAGTCGCCGCCGTCCAGCGGCAACGCGCCGTCGGGCGTGCCGGGCCGGGGGATGGCGATGTTGGGCCGCGAGGCGTAATAGAAGTCGCTGTTCGCGGTGGGCACCAGCAGGCTGGTGCTGTCATAGGCGCCGCGCAGGAACACGACGAGCAGCTTGGTGCCCTCGGCGGCGGGCGCGGCAACCACGCGCGCCGCGGCGCCGGCGAAGGGTGTGGCGGCGAGGAGTTGCAGCAGGTGTCGACGTTGCATGACGGTCCCTCTTTTCAACGCCGCATCAGCTCGGGCGATGCGAGCAGGAAGGTGTTCCACTCCGGTGGGTTCTTCGCCTGCGCGAGCGCCTGTTGCGTGTCGGTGCCCAGGCCGGGTTGCAGCGCACGCACGGCGCGCGACTCGGCCAGCGGCGGAAACGGCGGCTTCTCGAGCGGCGCCTTGTCGTCGGTGCGGAACAGCACGGCGCCGCCCGTGCCGATGGCGCGCGCGATTTCGAAGCGGGTGTTCATCTGGCCCGCGCTGGCCCAGGCGGCCTCGTTGAGCGGGTAGCCGTCGGGCGTCTCGTGGGCGTACAGGGTCTCGCCCATGCGGTTGATCCAGCCGATCATCGGCGTGGTGTTGAGCACCACGCGCTCGTCGTAGGCCAGCCGCACGCCCGCCACCACGTAGTGCACGGGGTCGCGGAACTTGCGGCCCAGCGAGGCCGCGAACTCGCGCGATTCGAACAGCGTCTGCAAGGTGGCGGCGATGTCGCCGTCGCTGCGCGTGAAGGTGGCGGCCATGCGATCGACCAGCGCGGGCGGCGGCTCGTCGGCCACGAAGTACACGGCGAGCTTGCGCGAGATGAAGCGCGCGGTGGCCGGCGCGCGCGCCAGGCGGTCGAGCGCCTCGTCGGTCTCGGCCAGGCCGCGCGCCTGGATGGGCTGGCCCAGGAAGGTCTTCGGGCCGTAGTCGTGCCGGTTCGGGTGGAACTCGAACAGGCCCTGGCGCACGTAGTCGGCGCGCACGGCCGGGCGCACCGCGGGCGGCGCCGCGTCGGGCGGCTGCACGCTGACGCCCACGCCGGTCAGCACGCGCGCCAGCTCCTGCACGTCGGCCTGCGTGTAGCCGCCGCCCACGCCCAGCGTGTGCAGCTCCATGAGCTCGCGCGCGTAGTTCTCGTTGATGCGGTTGGCGGCGTTCTGCGCGTTGTCGAGGTAGCGCAGCATGGCCGGATGCCGCGCGGTGGCGCCCAGCAGGTCGCGGAACTTGCCGAGCGCGTGCGGGCGGATGGCGTTCTCTTCGTAGTCACCGACCATTGCACGCACCAGGTCCTTGCGGATGCTGACGCTGAAGTGGTTCATCCAGAACCAGGTCATCTGCTCCTGCAGCTGGTTGGGCGCGTACAGCGCGCGCAGCAGGAAGCGCTGTTGCGCCTCGCGCGCGAGGGTGTTGAGTTCCTGCTGGTAGGCCGTGCGTGCGGCCTTCTTCGCTTCTTCGTCGGGCATGGCGTCGGCGGCCTTGCGCCGGGCATCGAGCGCGAAGACGAGCTGATCGAGCGGCGTGCGCGAGATGGCCATGGCGTCGATTTGCGCCTGCGCCGCCGCGGGCAGCGGGCGCGGCGCGGGGCGCAACTGGCGGCCCATCCAGCGCGGCAGGCCGTCGCGCACCAGTTCGGCCTGGCTGCCGGCGTTGGCGCCCCAGCTCACGCGGTCGAGCCAGCGCAGCTGCGCGGCGGGTGTGTCGGCGGCGTGGCCCAGCGCCGTGAGCGGCGGGCCCTCGGGGCGCAGCAGGCCGGTGGAACAGGCGGTGAGCGCCAGCACGGCGGCCAGCGTCACGGCGATCGCGCGCGAACGGTGCAGCTTCGGAAACGGCATGCGGACGATCATGCGCCCTTCAACCGCTTCGCGATGTAGGCGGTTGACCGACCTCGGCCCGCACTCAGGTAAAGCTGAAGGTCAGCTTCGTTTCAGGACGAAACGCCGGGGCCGCGGCCCTGCGCCCCCCGCCTCATCAGGCCGTGGCGGTGCGGCTGGGCTCCGCGCCCGCAATCTGCCGCAGCGCACGCTCGAACACCTCGACCGGCTGGCCGCCGGAGATCAGGTGCTGGTCGTTGATGATGATCGCGGGCACCGAATGGATGCCGGCGTCGGTGTACAGGCGCTCGCGTTCGCGGGTCTCGGCCGCGAACTCGTCGCCGGCCAGGATCTCGCGGGCCCGTGCCGCGTCGAGCCCTGCCTCGGTCGCCGCGCGCACCAGCACCTCGGGGTCCGAGGGGTTCTGGCTGTCGGTGAAGTAAGCCTTCAGCAGCAGCTTCTTCAGCGCCACCTGCTTGGCCGGGTCTTCCAGTTCGGCCCAGTGCAGCAGGCGGTGGGCGTTGAAGGTGTTGTACACGCGGGGCCGGCCCCCGGCGCTGAACTCGAAGCCGACGGCCGCGCCGCGCTGGCGGATCGCCTCGCGGGCCTGCGCCTGCTGCTCGAGCGACGAGCCGTACTTCTGGTTCAGGTGCTCGAAGGTGTCCTGGCCTTCGGGCGGCATCTGCGGGTTCAGCTCGAAGGGCTGGAAATGCAGCTCGGCCGAGACCTCCGGCGCCACCCGTTTCAGGGCGGCCTCGAGCGAGCCGAGGCCCACGGCGCACCAGGGGCAGGAGACATCGGAAACGAAATCGATCTTGAGATGGGCGGTCATGGCGCCATTCTTCATGGCGCCACAACCCCTTTGTGCGCGCGGGGTCTTCGCCCCCCGAGCTCAGGCCATGGCCTTGCGGCGCTCGCGCTCCATGCGGGCGCTGGCCAGCGTTTCTTCGCGCAGCCGGTCGTACTCGGCCTTGTCGACCGGCACGGCGTTCGGGTTGCCCAGGTCGCGCATGTGGACGCGGTAGGTCTCGCGGGCGCTCATGGCGGCCAGCGCGGCCAGCACGGTCACGGCGAAGGTGATGGCACCCACGGTGAACCAGATGTTGGTCGAGCCCGGAGGCGCCACGGCAGCGAACAGCGCGGGCAGCAGCGCGGTGAAGGTGGTGCCGATGTTCTGCGAGATGGCCATGGCCGACACGCGGTTGCGGGTGCGGAACAGCTCCGGGTAGAAGCTCGGGAAGGTCGCGTTGTAGCCCTGGTACACGACGCCCCACATCAAGAGCGACATGCAGATGGCCAGCGGCACGTTCTTGATGCTGATGGCGTACAGGTACACGAACGACAGCAGGCCCGAAGCCAGTGCGCCCACGATGATCGGCGGCTTGCGGCCGATGCGGTCCGACAGGTTGCCCACGAACGGGATCACCAGCACGGCCAGGATGTTGCCCAGCACGGGAATCCACAGGTACACGTCTTTCTGGAAGCCGATGCCGTAGGCGGCCTGCACCGCGTAGGCCGCGCCGAACACGGTGGCGACCACGGGAATCACGTTCATCAGCGCCATGCAGATCACGCGCAGCATGTCGCCCCAGCTGTCGGTCAGCGCCTGGACGATGGGCGCCTTGGCCACTTCGCCCTTCTGGTCGACTTCGGCGAAGGCCGGCGTCTCGTCGACCTCGCGGCGGATGATGTAGCCGGCCACGATCACGATGAAGCTCAGCAGGAACGGAATGCGCCAGCCCCACGAGTTGAAGGACTCTTCAGGCATGTAGTGCGCCAGCGGCAGGAACACGGCGGCCGCCAGGATCTGGCCGGCCTGCACGCCCTGCAAGGTGAAGCTCGCGAAGAAGCCGCGGCGCCCGAACGGCGCGTGCTCCAGGATCATCGAGCTCGCGCCCGAAATTTCGCCGGCCACGGCGAAGCCCTGCACCAGGCGCAGGAACACCAGCAGCGCCGGTGCCAGCAGGCCGACCTGGTCGTAGGTCGGCAGCAGGCCCACGGCCACGGTCGAGAAGCCCATCAGGAACATGCACAGCACCAGCACCTGCTTGCGCCCGTGCGTGTCGCCCCAGTGGCCGAGCACGAAGGCGCCGATGGGGCGCGCGACATAGCCCACGCCGTAGGTCGCGAGCGACGCGATGATGGCCGTGGTCGGGTCGCCCTTGGGGAAGAAGATCTGCGGAAAGATCAGCGCCGCGGCGGTGGCGTAGATGAAGAAGTCGTAGTACTCCAGCGCCGAGCCGATCCAGCCGCTGGCGGCGGCTTTCCTCGACTGGTGCTTGCCTTGCGGCTCTTTGGCGGATGGGTGGGCCATGGGTTGTCTCCAGTGGTGTGACGAAGGTGTCGGATGCGAGGGGAAAAAATCAGTCTTTTTGTTGGGGCTGCTGCGCCTGCGACGCCATGCGCGCGGGTGCGTTGAGCGCGCCGTAGGCGTCGTAGCCGCCCACGCGCTGCGCGACCTCGAAGAAGAGGCCGCCGTCGAAACTCTCGGTGTAGATGTGCAGGTAGTCGCCGGCCGCCGAGCGGTCGAACAGCACGCCCGCTTCGCGCATGCGCGCCAGCAGCTCGGGCGCCACGTCGATGCGCGTGGCCAGGTCGTCGTAGTAGTTGTCCGAGATCGGCACGAAGCGCGTGCCGTTGGCGCGCAGCCGGGCCACGGTGTCGAAGATGTCGTCGCAATCGAGCGCGATGTGGTGCACCGCGCCGCCGCCGGTCACGCTCAGCGTGCGCGCGGTGCGCGTGCGCTGGCTCAGCGACACGTTCAGCACGAGGCGCAGGCTGCGGTCGGCATTGGCCACGCCGCGGCTGCGGATCAGCCCGAAGGGGTCGGCCAGCTCCAGGCTCTCGCCGGGCTCCAGGCCGAGCACGGCGCGCGTGAACAGCACCCAGGTGTCGAGCTGGTCGAGCGCCAGGCCCAGCGCCACGTGGTCGATGCGCGTGAGGCCCGCATCGCTGTCGCCCGGCCCCGCGTCCTCGAGGATGAAGTCGGTCTCGTACAGCCCGTTGGCGCCCAGCGCCTCGGGCACGAAATGGATCAGGTTGCCGCCCGGTGCCACGATGGCCGGCACGCGCAGCTCGTTCGGCCCCACCGGGCTGTCATGGCGCTGCGAGCGCATGGCGCTGGCGCGGCCCACGGCCGCGAGCGGGTCGGCGCAACGCACGCCCAGCGCGCAGACCGAGGTGCCGTGCGCCTCGAAACGGCGGCGCGCGAACGAATCGGGCTGCGCGTTGACGATGAAGTGGATGCCGCCCTGGCGGTACAGCGTGACGGCCTTGGAGCGATGGCGCCCCACACGGCGAAAGCCCAGCTGCCCGAGCAGCGCGCCGAGCGTGACGGCCGAGGCCTCGTCGGCCGCGAACTCGATGAACGACAGGCCCGAGAGCGCCGGCGCGGGCGGCGGGTTGAACAGCTCCAAGCGCTGCGGCTGCACGGGGGCATTCCCGTGGGCGAGCCGCTCGCGCGTTTCGCTTTCGAGGTACAGCAGCGAACGCATCGCATCGACGGCGGTGCGGCGGTTCGGCGTCTCGCGGAAGATGTCGTTGAAGATCTCCAGCGACAGCGGCCCGGTGTAGCCCGCGCGCAGCACCTGCTCGAAAAATCCGACCACGTCGAAGTCGCCCTGCCCCGGGAACGAGCGGTGGTGGCGCGCCCACTGCAGCACGTCCATCGACAAGAGCGGCGCATCGGCCATCTGCACGAAGAAGATCTTCTCGCCCGGAATGGCGGCGATGCCCGCCGGATCGTCCTTCAGCGACAGCGTGTGGAAGCTGTCGAGGATCAGCCCGAGGTGCGGGTGGTCGGCGCGCTGCACGATGTCCCAGGCCTGGGCGTAGCGCGAGGTGTGGCGGCCCCAGGCCAGCGCCTCGAAGCCCACGCGCAGGTTGCGGCGCGCGGCGCGTTCGGCCAACTCGTGCAGCTGGGCGGCGGCGCGCGCCGGGTCGTTCACCGACAGCGGCGAGGTGTTGGAGCAGCACAGCACCAGCGGCGCGCCCATGGCTTCCATGAGGTCGAACTTGCGTTCGGCGCGCTCCAGGCTGCGGTGGAACTGCGCTTCGGGCATGCCTTCGAAGTCGCGGAAGGGCTGGTACAGGTCGATAGCCAGGCCCAGGTCGGACGCGATGCGGCGCAGCTCAGCGGCGGTGCCGCGGAAGTTGACGAAATCGGCTTCGAACAGCTCGATGCCGTCGAAGCCCGCGGCCGCAATGGCTTCGAGCTTCTGGCGGAGGGTGCCGCTGAGCGAGACGGTGGCAATGGCGCGGTGCATGGGGATGGACTGTAGAAAGAGCCCGGGCGCGCCACAACGCAAATCAGCCCCGTCTGATCGATGATCGCACGCCACCGATCATCATTCGCACGAAATAGGGGTTACACCTAGCCCGCACGGGGGTGCGGGCCGGGCGTTTTTTCAGAGGCTGCGCCAGTAATCGATCAGCATCTGCGCGAACTCGACCGGGCGCTCCACCGCGCTCAGGTGCGCGGCGTCGATGGTCGCCAGCCGCGCGCCCGGGATCTGCGCCACCATGGCCTCGGACATGGCCAGGGGCGTGGCCTCGTCCTGCAGCCCGCCGATCACCAGCGTGGGCGTGGCGATGCGGCGGTTGCTGTCGCGAAAGTCGATGGCGGCCACGGCGTTGCAGCTCTCGATGTAGCCCTGCGCATCGGTGCGCACCAGTGTGTCGTGCAGCGTGCGCGCGGCCACCGCGCCCTCGGGCGTGGCGGCATAGGCCGGCGTGAGCCAGCGTGCCACGGCGCCCGGGGCGATGGCGGCCACGCCCTTGGCGGCCACGGTTTCCGCGCGCAGGCGCCACGGGGCCTGGTCGGGGTAGTGCGCGGCCGAATTGGCGATCACCACGGTCTTGAGCTGCGCGGCGTGCCGCACCGCCAGTGCCTGCGCGGTCATGCCGCCCATCGACAGGCCCACGAAGTGCACGGGCTCGCCGCCCGTCTCGCGCACGATCAGCTCGGACGCGTCCTGCGCCAGCGTTTCCACGCGCAGCACGCCGGGCGCCACCTCGGAGCCGCCGTGGTTGCGGTGGTCGTAGCGGATCACCGTGTGGGCGCGCGCGAGTTGCGCGGCCACGCCGTCCCACATGTGCAGGTCGCAGCCGAGCGCATGGCTGAGCACGACGAAGGGGCCGTCGCCTTCGCGCACGATATTCAGGCGGGGAGAGGAAGTGGTCATGGGGTGGAGTCCTTCTTTGGGGAGGATGGAGAAGCAGGTTGCGGGAGACGCGGCAGCCACAGGAACGCGATGGCCAGCAGCACGGTGCCGGCCATCAGCATCGGCACCACCATCGGCCAGGCGCCATACGAAAAGCTCGTGTCGACGAACAGCGCGGCGACCTGCCCCACGCAGAACGCGACCATCATCATGCCGAAACCGGACCACGACACGGCCCGCCCCGCCAGGTGCGGCAGGTCGCCCACGGCGCCGGCCTGCCCGCAGGGCTGGTGGATGCCGTGGCCGAGGCAGTACACGGCGTGGCCCGCCAGCAGCGGCACCGCGCTGTGCGGCATCAGCCAGCAGCCCAGCGCCTGGATCACGGCGCCGGTGATGCTCAGCACTGCACCCAGGCGCACCGTGCGCATCGGCCCGAAGCGGCGCAGCAGGCTGCGGCACATCGTGGTGCTGAAGATGTAGACCAGCGAGCCGCCGGCCGGAATCCAGCCGTACCACGCAGGCGACCAGCCGAGGTAGCCGATGTAGACCATCGGCGAGAGCAGCAGAAAGCAGAACAGCCCGCCGTAGGTGGCGGCCGCCACCGAGGCCCAGGCGCGGAAGGCGCGGCTCGCGAACACGGCGCGCGTGCTGCCGCGCGGCGCGGACGATTCGCCCTCGCCCCACGGCCGGCGCGTTTCGCCGAACGAGCGCCAGCACAGCGCGAACAGCACCACGGCATAGAGCGCCATCGCCACCATCACCCAGCGCCAACCCGCGCCCTGCACCAGCCAGGCGCCGAGCAGCGGCGCCATGAGGCCGACCACGCCCAGCCCCGTGAGGCCGCGCGCCATGACATGCGGGCCTTCATGCGCCGGGTACAGGTCGCGCACCGCGGCACGCGCGCACACGAGGATCGCCGCCATCGAGAAGCCCTGCAGCGTGCGCCAGCCCGCAAGCACCGCCACGCTGCCGGCGAATGCGCCGCCGAAGGCCGCGATGGCGTAGCAGCCCAGGCCCGCGAGCAGCACCGGCCGGCGCCCGAAGCGGTCGGCCAGCGGGCCGCACAGCAGCTGCGCAAAGCCGAAGGCCAGCACGAACAGCGTGAGGCTGGTGCTGGCCGAGCCGAGTTCGCTGGCGATGGCGGGCAGCGCGGGCAGGTAGCTGTCGGTCGCCACGGGCTGCGCCGCGAGCAGCAGCGGCAACAGCAAGGTGAAGCCGACGTCGAAGCGGCCCTTGCCGCCCTGCCGGCCTTCCGTCGCGCTCACTGCGCCGCCACTGGCGGCAGCAGGCCCTTCTCGCGCAGGATGTTCGTCGCGATGCCGAAGGCGTGGTTGGCCACCGGCACGCCGCAGTAGATCGCGGCCATCATGATCACTTCCTTGATCTCGTCGGGCGTGAGGCGCGACTCGGGCGGGCCGTCGAGCGCGGCGCGCACGTGCATGGCGAATTCTTCGTAGGCATGGATGCCCAGCATCATCGACAGCACCATGAAGCGGCGCGTCTTGTCGCCCAGCGCGGGGCGCCCCCAGATGTCGTTCCACGCGTGGCGCGTGATGAGCTCCTGGAACTCGGCATTGAAGCCGTTGCGGTTGGCGAGCGACTTGTCGACCCAGGCGTCGCCGAGCACGCGGCGGCGGTTGACGAGGCCGTCTTCGTAAGGGTTGCTCGGGGTTTCGGGGGCGGTCATGGCGAGAGTTCCTTGTCGGATGAGAGTTGGGCTTGCAGGGCTTTCACCTCTGCCACAGCGATGTGCCCCGCGTTCACGGCGAGCGCGGGGTCGAACCATTCGTCGGCCGCGTCGCGCGGCAGCTCGGCGCGCAGCCGGTCGATGTTGGCGCGCATGCGCGCGGCGTCGACCTGCAGGCCGGGCAAGGCGCCGGCCATGGCGCGCACGCTGCCGTGCGCCGACATCAACAGCTGCGGCCATTCGGCCAGTTCGGCTTGCCAGGCGCCGAGCGCGCGCTCGTGCTGCTGCGGCATGGCACCGAGCAAGGCGGCCACGCGCTGCGGCGCGCGGTGCGCGGCGGCGATGGCGACCATCGAGGCCACGGGGTTGCGCTTGTGCGGCATCGCCGACGAGCCGCCGCGCCCGGGTTCGCTGGGCTCGGCGACCTCGGCCACTTCGTACTGGCCGAGCAGCGAGATGTCGACCGCGACCTTGCCCAGGCTGCCCGTCAGCAGGCCGAGTTCGCAACCGAGCGCGACCCATTCGTCGCGCTGCGTGTGCCACGTGGCGCCGGGGTCGCCCAGGCCGAGTTCCTTGGCCATGCGCTGGCGCACCGTGGCGCCCTGCCCCTTCATCTGCGCCAGCGTGCCGACGGCGCCGCCGAGCTGCAGCTGCAGCGCATGCTTCGCGGCGGCGCGCAGGCGGGTGCGGCTGCGCACCAGCGGCGCGGCCCAGCCGGCGCACTTGAAGCCGAAGCTGGTGACCGAGGCCGGCTGCATCAGCGTGCGCGCGAGCATCGGCGTGTCGGCGTGCTGCACGGCCAGCCGCAGCAGCGCGTCGGCGGCCTTGGCCAGGTCGGCCTCGACGAGCGCAACGGCTTCGCGCGTGACCAGCGCCATCGCGCTGTCGATCACGTCCTGGCTGGTGCTGCCGAAGTGCACGAAGGGCACAGCCTCGGCATTGAACAGGCCCACGGCCTCACGCAGTGCCTTCACCAGCGGGATGGCGACGCTGCCCGCACGTCCGCTCTCGCGCACGATCTTGGCCACGTCGAACAGCTCGACCTTGCAGCTGCCGACGATCGAATGCGCGGCGCTCTCGGGGATCAGCCCCTCGGCCGCCTGTGCGCGCGCGAGCGCGGCCTCGAAGCGCAGCATGGCGTCGACGAAGGCGCGGTCGCTGAAGGCGCCCAGCGTCTCGGAGGTGGAAAGGAAGCCTTCAAAAATGCTCATGCGTGTTCCGGTGTTTTCAGTATTTCAATTGCGCCACAGCGCGCAGTTCTTCGGGTGAGGCCGTGCCGAAGCCGAAGAACTCGAGGTAGGCCGGGATCATCTCGAACAGCATGTCGGTGCCCACCTGCACCTGGCAGCCCTTGGCCTTGGCGGCCTGCAGCAGCGGCGTGTATTCGGTCTTCATGACGACCTCGCCGACGAAGGTCTCGGGCGCGATGCGGTCCACGTCGAAGGGCAGCGGGTCGGTGTCCTTCATGCCCAGCGGCGTGGCGTTGACGACGATGTCGAAGCCGGCCGGGTCTTTCGAGCCGGTGGCGACCTTCATCTGCGGATAGTGTTCGCGCAGCCGCGCGGCCAGTGCCTGCGCGGAGGCGTCGCTCATGTCGAACAGCATCAGCTCGGCCGCACCGGCCGCCGCGATCGACGCCGCAATGGCCGACCCGACGCCGCCCGTGCCCGACACCAGCACGCGCGTGCCCTTGAACAGCCGCCCCTTGCGCTCCACGCCGCGCACGAAGCCCGCGCCGTCGAACTGGTCGCCCAGCAGGCTGCCGTCGGGCCGCTTGAGCACCGCGTTGCAGGCGCCGGCGACGCGCGCGGTGGGCGTGACCTCGTCGACCAGCGACATCGTCGTGACCTTGTGCGGCATCGTCACGAGCGCACCGCGCAGGTTCGAGAACTTGAAGATCTGCGCGAGCGACACCGCGTAGTCCTCGGGCTTCACGCCCATGGGCACGACGACCGCGTCGATGCCCTGCTTGTCGAACCAGGGGTTGTAGATCATCGGCGCCTTGAAGGCTTCGGTGGGGTAGCCGATGTGGGCGATGAGCGTGGTCTTGCCGGAGATCATGGGAGTCGTCTTGTTCAGGAAGGAGCGGGATCAGGCCACGCTCGGGGATTGGTAGCGCAACGGGGTTGCGATCTCGGCGTGCATCGCCGGCGGATAGATGAGCTCGCGCAGGAAGTCGGCGTCGGCCTGCATCGCATCGGCCGCGTCGATGTGGCCGAAGTAGCGGAAGTAGTGCGGCATCTGCTGCACCAGCATCTCGAAGCCGGCCTGTGCGTTGAGCCCGCGCGCACGTGCCGCACGCACCAGCGGCGTGGGCTGGTTGCGCAGCAGGATGTCGAACAGCGCCGCATGCGGTTCCATGCGCGCCACGTCCAACGGCAGCGCGTCGTCCTCGGCCAGGCCCAGCGGCGTGGCGTTGATCACGAGGTCGTAGCCCTCGGGCGCGTTGCTGTCGACCGCGACCACGGTCGCATCGAAGAAGGCGTCGAGCTTGGCGGCCACGCCCGCGGCCTTGCCGGAGGCGGTGTCGAAGAAGGCGATGTGCTCCGCCCCGTTCACCGTGCCGCCCTCGGCCAGCGCCACGCCGATGGCCGCGGCGCTGACGCCCGCGCCGAGGATCAGCACGCGCTTGCCGCGGAACGGCACGTTGCAGCGGTCGAGCGCGCCGATCAGGCCTTCGCCGTCGAACAGATCGCCCTCGAGCTGGTCGCCCTCGGTGCGGCGCACCACGTTGACCGAGCCGGCCACGCGGCCGAACAGGCCGCAGCCGTCGAGCAGGTCGACCACGCGCGGCTTGTGCGGCGGCGCAATCACCATGCCGCGCACGTTGCGCGCCAGGAAGGCCGACTTCATGAACACCGCGAAGTCGCGCACCGGCACCTGCATGGGCACCAGCACCGCGTCGATGCCGTAGCGCGCGAAGGCCGCGTTGAACATGCGCGGCAGCCGCACGTTGCGGACCGGGTCGCCGGGGATGAGGTAGGCCTGGGTGCTGCCGGTGATGATGGGGCTCATGGGCGTGCTTCCGTTCGTCAATCGCTCGTTTCGGGGCGGAACAGCGGGCTTTATAGTCCCGTCGCGCGCGGCCTGCTGGCATACGAGACGCAAAACGCTCGATGATCGATCTTTCAAGTTCGTCAATCGATCAAATTGCGGGTTTTTACTTAGCCATTCGGCCCCCGCCGCCGCGCCGGACGCGGGCACACTTCCGCCCATGAACAGCACCAGCCCCGACGACTCGACGCCGCCCGCCGGCCTGGACAAGCGCGACTGGATCGCCGGGCTGGAGCGCGGCGTGAGCATCATCGAGGCCTTCGACGACGCCAACCCGCGCCTCACGGCCAGCCAGGCCGGCCAGCGCACGAACATGACGCGCACCGCCGCGCGGCGCTACCTGCTCACCCTGCAGCACATGGGCTACGTGGCCAGCGACGGCAAGCTGTTCTGGCTCACGCCGCGCGTGCTGCGCCTGGGGCAGTCGTACCTCGAGTCGGCCCGCCTGCCGCGCGTGGTGCAGCCCTTTCTGCAGCGCGTGGCGGCCGGCACCAACGAGATCGCGTACCTCAGCGTGATGGACGGCGACGAGGTGGTCTACATCGCGCGCAACGGCCCCAACCGCAGCATGAGCACCGGCTACGTGCTCGGCGCGCGCGTGCCGGCGCAGGTCACGGCCTCGGGCATGCTGATGCTGGCGCTGCGCAGCGACGCCGAGCTGAACGACTGGCTGGCCACGCGCCAGCTCACGGTGTTCACCTCGCACACCATCGCGAGCATGGAGCGCATGAAGCTCGAACTGGCACGCATCCGCGCCCAGGGCTGGGCGCTATCGGAACAGCAGCTCGACCTGAACTCGCGCGGCATCGCCGTGCCGCTGCGCGACCGCCACGGCACGCTGGTGGGCGCGCTCAACATCACGATGCCGATGGGGCACGAGAGTTCGGAAGACGCGGTGGCCCGCGTGCTGCCCGTGCTGCGCGAGACTGCGCAGGCGATGCGCAACCTGATCTGAGCTGAACCGGTGGCGCGCGTCGGTCATGCCGACGCTTTCTTTCGAAGCGGCCGCGACAGGCAGTTCCGTCGCGCCGCCTCACTTCACCTGCTCACCACTTCACTCGCACGCCCGCCGCCGCATTGATGGAGCTGCCCACCCGCGCCCCGCCACCCGTGGCCCACTGCTTGCCGAGTTCGCCGTAGAGGCTCGTGCGCTGGCTCACCGCCAGCGTGAAGCCCGCAGCCAGCTCGGTGCTGGTGCCACCAATCGGCGCGCCGACAGGCGTGATGGCCGCCGGGTTCACGAAGCGAGCAACGTCGTTGCCCTTGGCGCTGCGATAGACATTCAGGCGCGCATAGGGCTGCAGCGTGCCGGCGCCGGTCGCGAAGCTGCCCTTGATGCGAACGCCCGCACGGCCGATCCAGCCGCTGTCCGCGTCCTGCTGCACGAGTGCGCCCGGGATGGACACGTTGTCAAGCCGCAGCCGTTGATGGATCAGCTGCAGTTGCGGCTCCACCGACCAGCCGCTCGCACCGATCGCGAAGGCCTTGCCTACTTCGATCGATGCCAGGAAGCTGTTGCCCTTGCCCGAGACGCCCGCACTCAGGAGCGGCTGCACCGTGTAGCGGTGGCGACCGGCCTGCAGCACCGCATCGGCATAGAAGCCATCCTCAGTGGTGAAGGTGCCGTAGAGACCCAGGTATTGGCTGCGCAGATCGTTGCTGCCTGCGGCGGTGTTCAGAAGGCCGCCGCTGAAGCCGCTCGTGCGGGCGTTGCCGTCGAGTTGGCCCACGTAGATGCCCGCGCGCCAATCCGGGTTGGCCCACAGGTCGGTGCCGGCCTGCAGTCCGGTCAGACGGCCCTCGCCGTGCGGCGAGACGGTGCCGCCCTGGCGGATGTCCATGTCGGTGGAGATCAGCCGGCCCCAGGCGCGACGGTTATTGCCGTCGGTGCCCGGCGTTGCTCCCGCACCGCCGCGCACATCGTCGTCGCCGACGCGTTGGCTGCGGCTCGCGAGCATGCCCAGGTTGCCCTGGCGCAGCTGATGGGGCAGCGCCGCGAACAGCGAAGCCTCGGCGCGGTAGGTCGGCAGCCCAGCACCGCCGGAAGTGCCTGGAACGCCCGGAGCGCCCAGTTCGGCCTCGGTGCGCAGATACCAGTTCTCGCCACCGCCGCTGGCGTCGCCCGCGTACAGCCGGTACTCGAAGGCCCCGGCATCGACATGGCCGCCCGAGAGCACGAAGGCGTCCTTGGTGGTCTGCGCGGTGGTGGTCGCGCCGTTGCGTGCACTGATCAGCTCGATACCCGCGCCGCTGGTGCGTGCGCCCAGGCCGCCGAGGTTGGACACCTGCACCGTCGTGCGACCACTCGCGCTGGCGGCAGCACCGTCGAGCACGAGGCGGTCGGCGGTGCCGGGGTTGTCCAGCTTCGTGGCCAGGCGCAGCACGCCGTTGCTGCCGACGTAGGGCCCGGTCAGCGTGAGCGTGGTGCCGGGCGTGCTGCCCAGCAGCGAGACGGTGCCTGCGTTGTTCAGGCCTGCCATCTGCTGGCTGAAGCCCGCCAGGTCGAGCGTGGCGCCGCTGGCCACCACGCCGCTCGACGCAGCGCTGAAGGCGTTGGCCGCGCCGGCCTTGAGCATGCCTGCGACCACGCGGGTCTCGCCGCTGTAGCTGGCCGTGCCTGCGAGCGTGAGCGTGCCTGCTCCGACCTTCACGAGCGAACCGCCGGCGCCGCTGATGGCGCCAGAGATCGTGCTGTCGCTGCCGACTGCGCCGGTGGTCAGCGCCTTCGCGCCGAGCACCACGTCGCCCGCGCCGCCGAGCGAGCCGATGCTCGCACCGGTGGTGGCCAGGTCGATGTGCACTTGCGCGCCGGCCGCATTGGTCACCGTGGCGCTGGCGGCATTCGCACCGTCCTGCAGCCGCAGCGTGCCCTGGTTGGCGATGGTGAGCATGCCCGCATCGGCCTTGCCGCCGAACTGCAGCGCCGCGCCCGGGGCGATGCTGACCGCGCCCGTGCCCAGCGCACCGCTGGTGTCGGTGGCGAGCGTGCCTGCATCGACCAGCGTGCCGCCGCTGTAGCTGCTGACACTGGCCAGCGTCAGCGTGCCCGTGCCGATCTTGCGCAGCTTGCCGGTGCCGCTCATCGCACCGGCGTAGGTGCCAGCAGTCTTGTCCTGGTCGAACGCGACCTCGGCGTTGTTGACGATATTGCCCTGCAGGCTGGTGGCGCTGCCCTGCAGCACGCCGCCCTTGACGGTGGTGCCACCGGTGTAGGTGTTGATACCCCCGAGGATCAGCCGGCCCGCATCTTCCTTGGAGATGCCGCCCGCGCCCGAGAGCGCGACATTCATCGTCGCGGTCATGTTCGCGCCCGCGGCCGTGTTGTCGCCCACACGCACCACCGAGTTGGCGCTATCCAGCGTGAGGCCGGCGCCCTGTACCACGTAGCCGTCGACCGCGAACTGCGCGCCCGCGATGCGCACCGCGCCACCGGCCCCATCGACCGTCACGGTGCCGCCCTTGCCGCCGAACACCGCGAACTGGCTCTGCGCCCAGTTGGCGTTGAGCTTGCCGTCCATGTCGGTCCAGCCGTCCTGCGAGGGCTGTGGGTTGCCCACGCGCCAGGTGCCGCTGCCGCCGGCCACCTGGTTGTCGTGGTACTTGGTGCTGTCGCCGCCGTCCCAGAATCTCAGCTCAAGGCCCGCGCGGTTGACCAGGTTGACCTGGTTCGCCACCGAGGTCTGCACCTGCAGGTCGGCCAGCTTGGTGCCGGCCGGTGCGGTGCCGATGTCCAGGCCGAAGTCGGTCAGCGTGCCGCCGTAGCTCATGAGGCGATACAACCCTGGCCCGAAAGTGCCGCCGGCCGACTGCGCGACGTTCAGCGTGCCATTCAACTGCAGGTTGCCCGTGACATTGATCAGGTCGTTGAGCGCGCCGCCGGGCACGCCGGCCTGGCCGAGTTCGTAGTTCAGCGTGGCGCCGCCGCCCAGTGCGAGCGCACCGAGCGTCAGCGTGCCGGGGCTGTTGCCCGCGGCGAGGATGCCGCCGTCGGCAACGAAGACCGTGCCCGCGATGGTGCCGCTGCCCGCGAGCGTGGCGCCCGTTTGCACCTGCACGCTGCCCGTGCCCGTGGCACTGCCGCTCTTGTTGTTCACGCTCAACGTGCCAGCGGTCACCCGGGTGCCGCCGGTGTAGGTGTTGGCGCCCGACAGCGTGAGCGTGCCGCCGCCCACCTTGACGATCGAGCCCCCGGCACCGCCGGTGCCGCTGATCGTGCCCGACAAGGTGTTGTCGCCACCGCTGCCGCCGAGCGTGAGTGCGCTGCCGCCGAGCACCAGATCGCCCGCGCCGCTGAGCGAACCGAAGCTCACGCCGATGACCGCCTGGTCGATGCGCACCTGCGCGCCGGCCTGGTTGATCACCGTGGCCTTGTCGGCCGAGGCGTAGTCGGCAAAGTCCAGCACCCCGCCCGCGGCGTTGGTGATGGTCGACGTGCCGGCGCTTGCCTTTGTCTGGAAGCGCACCGAGCCCTGGTTGTAGATGGCCGCGCCGCCCGCATCGGCGTTGATGCCGAACAGCAGCCTGCCGGGGGCCGCGACGCTCACCGGGCCGCTGCCCAGGGCGCCGGTGACATCGGTGGAGAGCAAGCCGCCATCGACGAAGGTGCCGCCCGTGTAGCTGTTCGCGCTGCCCAGCAGCAGAATGCCGCCGCCGATCTTGCGCAGCCGGCCGCTGCCGCTCATCGCGCCGTTATAGGAACCGACGACGAACAGGCTCGGGTCGAAGACGACCTCCGCGTTGTTGACGATGTTGCCTCGCAGGCTCAGCGTGTCGCCCACCAGCACGCCAGCTTTGACGGTGGTGCCGCCGGTGTAGGTGTTGGTGCCGCGCAGCACCAGCGTGCCCACGTCGTCCTTGACCAGGCCGCCCGTGCCGGTGAGCGCGACATTCACCGTCGCGCTGCGCGTGGTGTCGGTGCCCGAGCCATCGCCCACGCGCACCACCGTGCCCGAGGCGCCGAGTTCGATCGCATCGCCCTGCACCACATAGCCATCGGCCGCGAACTGCGCGCCGGTGATACGCACCGTGCCCCCCGCGTTGCTGACATTGACGGTGCCGCCCGTGCCGCCGAACACCGCGAGCTGGTCCTGCGCCCAGGCTGCGTTGATCTTGCCGTCGGCGCCGGTCCAGCCGTCACCGGGCACGCCCACGCGCCAGGTGCCCGCGCCGCCGGCGATCTTGCCGTCGTTGTACTTGCCGGCGTCGCCGCCGTCCCAGAATTTCAGCTCAAGGCCCGCGCGGTTGACCAGGTTGACCTGCTGGGCCACCGAGGTCTGCACCTGAAGGTCTGTGGCCGCAACCGGCACGCTGCCGATGTCCAAGCCGTTGTTGGTGAGCGTGCCGGTGTAGTCGATCAGGCGGTAAATGCCCGCACCGAACTGGCCGCCCTTGGACTGCGCCACGTTGAGCGTGCCGTCCAGCAGCAGGTTGCCGTTGACCTTGACCAGGTCGTTGAGCGAACCGCCGTCAGTGCCGGCCTGGCCGAGGTCGTAGTTGAGCACCGCGCCCTCGAAGAGGCTCAGGCTGCCAAGCGTCAGCGTGCCGGCACCACCGTTGCCGGCCGACAGCACGCCGGCCTTGGAGATGGTGACCGCGCCCGCGATGCTGCCGTTGCCCGCCAGCGTCCCGCCGCCGAGCACTCGCACCGCGCCGCTGCCGGTCGCACTGCCGCTGGCGTTGTTCAGACTCAGCGTGCCGGCTGCAATGGTGGTGCCACCGGTATAGGTATTGGCGCCATTCAACGTGAGCGTGCCCGCACCCACCTTGACGATCGAGCCGCCTGTGCCCGAACCCGGCTGCGAGAAGATGCTGCCCTTGTCGCTGACGGTGCCCGAGATCGTGTCGTTGCGGCCCAGACCGCCGAGCGCGAGCTGCGTGGCGCCCAGGACGACGGCGCCGCCGCCCGAAACCGCACCGAGTTCAAGCGAGGGCTTGCCCGTCGCGCCCGACACGTCGAGCGTGGCGCCTGCGGCGTTGGCGACCGAGGCACTCGTGCCCGTCGCGGCATCGACGAAGCGCACCAGCCCGCCGGCCGTGTTGACGATCTGCGCACTGCCGGCCGTGGACGTCTGGCCGAAGGCCAACAGGCTGTTGCTTCCGTTGGTGATCGTCGCCGTCCCGGCGCTGGCGCTCTCGAAGAAGTTGATCGCCCCGCCCGCGTTGGTGATGGTCGATGCATCGGCACTCGAATTGCCGCCGAACTGCAACGCGTTCGCGCCGGCCATCTGCCAGGTCGCGCCATTGAGCGTGATCTTCGAGGAAGCGGCCGTGGCACTTTGGGCGAACGACAGCGTGTTGCTGCTGTCCCCGCCTGCGGCGCGGCCCACCGTGTACGCGTTACCGCCGGCGCTCGCCTTGTCACTGAAAATCAACTGCGAGCCGACGCCCTGCTGCTGCACCGCGCCGCTTCCGAACACGCCGCTCACGGTGGTGAAGATGCTCACGCGGTCCTGCAGCACCGTGTCGCCGCTGTAGTTGTTGGCCCCCATGAGGCTCAGGGAGCCGCCCTTGCCAGTGACGGTGAGCGAACCGTTGCCGGTGATGGCGCCGGCCACGCCGAAGAAGTTGTCGCCCAGATCGATCGTGCCGCCGCCGGAGCCGAGCGCGACGTTGCGCATGCTGAAGGACGGCGCGGAGCCCGCGGCGATGCGCAGGGTGCCACCATCCAGCGCCAGGCCCGTGCCGAACGCGCCGAGGTTGGCGTCGCCCGATATCTGCAGGATGCCGCCCTTGATCGTCGTGCCGCCGAAGAAGTTGTTGTTGCCCCTCAGCGTGAGCGTGCCGGCGCCGTTCTTGATGAGGCCACCGATGCCGCTGACGGTGCCGCCCAACGTGAAGTTGTTGTTGCCCTGCACGGTCAGGCTGCCGACAAGGTTCACGTTCTGGGCCAGCGTGAGGCCGTTCGCCGCGGCCTGGATCGCGCCGCCGTTGCCCATCAGCGTGCCGGTGCCGAAGGCGCCTGCGTCATCGAAGATCGCGACGCCGCCGTTGAGCAGGGCGCTGCCGCTGACCACCGGGCCGTTCAGGGTCCAGGTGCCGCTGTTGACCTGGAGGTTCTCGAAGTTCAGGTACTGCGCGGCCTTGATCTCGCCCGAGCCAGCACCACCGCCGGCGTTGCGCAGCACCAACGTGTCGGTGCCACCAACGCCCGCATCGACCGTGCCGGCGGCCGCGAAGTTCAGCGTGCCGCCCGACGGCGCCGCCACCGCAGTGGCCGGCACCAGGCTCGGTCCGCCGTTGATGGACGAGCCGGTGGCCGCGATGAAGGTGTCGTTGCGCGCCCCGGTGCCGAGCGAAACGCTGCCGTTGATCGTGCCCGCGTTGGTGAAACTGTTGCCGCTGGAAGTCGGGCTCTCGAACGCGATGCGGCCGGTGATCGTGCCGGTGTTCACCATGTTGATCTGGCCGCCACCATAGACGGCGACCGCCGCTGCATCGGCCTCGGCCAGTGTCGCTTTGGCGATAGCCCCGGTGGTCATCGTTCCGTTGTTGGTGATCGTCGTGATGCCGCCGCCGTTCTGCAGCGCGAGCGCCAGGCCGGCCAGGCCGACGGACGCATCCCTGGTGCCACTGATCGTCCCGTTGTTGATGACGGTGGCCGTACTGGCCCCGCCGTTGCCCATCACGACGCCCGTGGACAGGTTCGCGGTGCCGTTGCCGAACAGCAGCGGATCGATCTGGCCGTTGTTCGTGAGCTTGATGTCGGAGCCCGTCAGCGTCATTGCGCTGCCGCTTCCACCCGGCAGCACGCCGACGGTCGCCCCGGCGTTCACCGTGACGTTCAGGTTGCTGGCGCCGTTCGCATAGTCCGGCGCCAGCAGGGGGGCGGCACCGTCGCAGGTCACGTCGTTGAATGCAACCGTGCACACCGCCTGCGCCGGAAAGAAGCTGGTCGCCAAAAACGCGAGCGCAGCGCCCGCCACTGTCGCCGTGCCGCTGCCCTTGCCGCAGCCCTTCGCCAGTTCCGATGCAACGCGAAACCGGCCCAGACGACGGTCGAAGATCACGCGGTAGATGTGGTTCACAAGTCTCTCCTCCAATTTTGTAAACCGATGTTATCTAGCCGATGAACTCGAGGTCCCGTGAACGCGAGAAATCAGTGAGGGACCGAATGGAAGGCGAGGAAGTGTCTTGAAGCCACAACATTCCGAAGCCCGCGCCATTGAGTGCGAGTTCGCGCCGGCAGCGCGACGCCATCCCGTTCGGCCACCGGGCTCCATCCAGAGAGGCACTGACAGCATTCCGACAGCATCCGCCCGGCAGGATGCGGGCTTCCATCCAAAAAACACTGGAGACAAGCCATGTCCGACCGCTTCCCCACCGACGCCCCCCTGAGCCGCCGCCACTGGCTCCAAGCCGGCGGCGCCCTCACCCTCGGCGGCCTGCTGCCTTCGATGGCCTGCGCGCAGGACGCCTGGCCCAGCAAGTCGATCCGTTTCGTCGTGCCCTTCGCACCGGGCGGCAGCTCGGAGATCGTGGCGCGTTCCACCGCCGCCGAGCTGTCGCGCACGCTGGGCCAGAGCGTGTTCGTGGACAACAAGCCCGGCGCGGCCGGCAACATCGCCATGAGCGAAGTGGCGCGCGCCACCGACCAGCACACGCTGATCCTCGGCCACATCGGCACGCTGGCCGTGAACCCCTACATCTTCGCCAAGCTGCCCTACGACGCGAACAAGGACTTCAAGCCCGTGAGCCTGCTGGCCAAGGTGCCCAGCCTGTACGTGGTGCACCCCGACGTGCCGGCGAAGAATCTCAAGGAATTCATCGCCTACGCCAAGAGCAAGCCCGGCAAGCTGAGCTACGGCTCGGCCGGCAACGGCAGCGCCGGTCACCTGGCCTTCGAGTACCTGAAGATGACCGCCGACGTGTTCATGCTGCACGTGCCCTACCGCGGCACCGGCCCGATGGTGACCGATCTGCTCTCGGGCCGGCTCGACGCCTCGGCCATCGGCGCGGCGGCGATCATTCCGTTCATCAAGGCCGGCAAGGTGCGCTGCATCGCCACCGGCTCGGCCAAGCGCCTCGCCCAACTGCCCGACGTGCCGACCGTGGCCGAGCAAGGCTTCCCCGGCTTCGAAATGACGCAGTGGTACGGCATGCTCGCGCCGGCCAGCATCACGCCCGCGCAGATGACCAAGCTGTCGGCCGAAACCATGAAGGCCGTGAAGTCGCCCGACTCGATGCAGCGCCTCACGGCCGATGCGGCCGAGGCCGTGGGCGGCACGCCGGAGCAGTTCGCGCAGTTCATCACCGCAGAACAGAACCGCTGGCAAAAGGTCATCGCCCGGGCAAACATCAAGCCTGATTGACCGGTACAGGCCCTAGCATCGGCGCCATGCGCATCCTGCTGGCCGAAGACGAACACACCCTGGGCACCTGGCTCTGCAAGGCGCTGGAGCATGCGGGCATCCAGGTCGAATGGGTGGACGACGGCCGGCTGGCCGACCGGGCCTTGCAGCAGCGCGACCACGACGCGCTGGTGCTCGACCTGGGCCTGCCCGGCATGGACGGCCACACGGTGCTGCAGCGGCTGCGCGAACGCGACCAGCGGCTGCCGGCACTGATCCTCACGGCGCGCGATTCGCTGGACGAGCGTGTCGCCTCCCTCAACGCAGGCGCCGACGACTTCCTCGCCAAGCCCTTCGCGCTGGCCGAACTCGAAGCGCGGCTGCATGCGCTGGTGCGCCGCGCGCGCGGCGTGGAGCATCCGCGCCTGGCCTGCGGGCCGCTGGTGTACGACGGCGCGCGCCGGCAGTTCACGCTGGGCGGCGAGGCGCTTGCGCTGTCGCCGCGCGAACAGGCCGTGCTGCGCGCGCTGGTGCAGCGCAGCGGCGAGCCGCTGTCGAAGCAGCAGATCCTCGACCGCGTGTTCTCCGACGACGACGAGGTGCACCTCGAAGCCATCGAGGTGCTGGTGTACCGGCTGCGCAAGCGGCTCGATGGCAGCGGCGTGCGCATCGTCACGCTGCGCGGCCTGGGCTACGTGCTGGAAGCGGATTGAGTGAGCGCGCTGCGCCGCTTCACCGACCGCCTGCGCCGCACCAGCCTGTGGCAGCGGCTCGCGCTGCTGCTGTTCCCCGCCCTGCTGCTGGTGACGGGCATCGAGCTGTGGATGACACGGCACGACGCGCTGGCCGCCGCCAACGCGGCCTACGACCGCTCGCTGCTCGGCGCGCTCAAATCGATCGACGCGAACATCTCCACGGCCTCGGGCGGGCTGTCGGTCGAGCTGCCGTACACGATGTTCGAGTTCTTCGAGCTCACGGCCAGCGGGCAGGTGTTCTTTCGCGTCGCGACCTCCGACGGGCTGGTGGAGCTGGGCAGCGCCGACCTGCCCGCGCCGCCCGTCGAGCCGGCGATGGGCGTGCCGGCCTTCTACGACGCCACCTACTTCGGCGAGGCCGTGCGGCTCGCGGCCTACCGGCGCGACCTGGACAGCGCGCCGGCCGGCAGCACCGGGCGCAGCGTGCTGATCCAGGTCGGCGAGAGCACGCGCTCGCGCCAGGAGTTCACGAGCCGCTTCGTGCGCAGCGCCGCGCTGCGCGACGGGCTGATCCTCGCGATGCTGCTGTGCGGCACCGCGCTGGCGCTGGCGGCGGCGCTGCGCCCGCTGTCGCGGCTGGCGCGCGAGGTGCAGGCACGCACGCCCGACGACCTCACGCGCATCGCCGAGACCGACCTGCCCGCCGAGGTGCGCCCGCTGGTCGCCGCCGTGAACCAGCAGATGGCGCGCACGCAGGAACTGGTGGCGCAGCAGCGGCAGTTTCTGGACGACGCCTCGCACCAGCTGCGCACGCACCTGACCACGCTGCAGATGCAGGCCGACTACGCGCGCCGCGAGGACGACCCCGCGCAGGTGCGCGCCGCGCTCGACGCGCTCGGCGCCGAGATCGGCCGTGCCACGCGCAGCGCGCAGCAGCTGCTGGCGCTGGGCCGCAGCGACACCGTGGCCGTGGCACCCGCCGAATTCGACACCGCCGAGCTGCTGCGCGAGGTGGCGGTCGACCTGCTGCCGCTGGCGCGCGCCAAGCGCATCGACCTGGGCATCCATGCGCCCTCGCCCGAGCTGCACGCGGTGGGCGACCGCGGCCTGCTGCGCGAGGCGCTGAGCAACCTCGTGGCCAACGCCATCGCCTACACGCCGGCGGCCGGCACCATCACGCTCTTCGCGGCCGGCGATGCCGCGGGCTGGAGCCTCAACGTGGAGGACGACGGCCCCGGCCTGAGCGAGGACGAGCGCGCCACCTTGGGCCAGCGCTTCCGGCGCGGCACGCGCGCGGACCAGGGCGGCTTCGGGCTCGGCCTGGCGATCGTGCGTTCCATCGCGCAACGGCACCGTGGCGATTTGCGGCTCGAAGCGCGCGGCGCGGGGCCGGGCCTGCATGCCATCATCTGGTGGCCCCGGCCTGCGGGGTGAACCGCTGCCCTCCTTCCCTTCAATGTCACGCCCCTTCGCTCTCACCCGTCGCCATGTGCTGCGCGCGCTGTCCGCGTGGCTCGCGCCTGTCGCGCTGCAGGCGACGGCGGCCGCGGGCGATGTGTCCGAGGGCCCGGCGGAATGCGTGATTCCCGCCAAGGCCGGCGGCGGCTTCGCGCTGACCTGCGCCCTCGCACGCGATGCGCTGCAGGCCGTGCGCCCCGCGCGCACGCCGCTTGCGCAGCGCTACCTGCCGGGCGGCATCGGCGCGGTGGCCTTCGACCGCATCGCGAGCGGCCAGCTCGGCGGGCCGGGCACGCTGGTCGCGTTCTCGAGCGGCTCGCTGCTCAACCTCGCGCAGGGCCGCTTCGGGCCGCACCCGCCCTCGGCCGTGCGCTGGATCGCCACGCTGGGCACCGACTACGGCGTGGTCGCCGTGCACCGCGACTCGCCCTACCGGCGTTTGCAGGACCTGATCGCCGCGCTGCGCCAGGACCCATCGCGCGTGGTCTTCGGCGCGGGCGGCACGGTCGGCAGCCAGGACTGGGTGAAGGCCGCACTGCTGGTGCGCGCGGCCGGCGGCGCACCGAAGGCGATGCGCTTCGTGTCCTTCGAAGGCGGCGGCGATGCGCTGGGCGCGCTGCAGGGCAAGCACGTCGACGCGTTCCCCGGCGACGCCGCCGAGGCGCTGCAGGCCATCGCCGGCGGCGCGCCGCTGCGCCTGCTCGCGGTGCTGTCCGAAGCGCGGCTGGGCGGTGCGCTCACGGGCGTGCCCACCGCGCGCGAGCAAGGCGCGGACATCGTCTGGCCGACCGTGCGCGGCGTCTACCTGAGCGCCAACGTGCCCGACGCCGCCGTGCGCGCCTGGACCGCCGCGTTCGCCGAGGCCACGGCCGCGCCGGGCTATGCGGCGCTGCGCGAACGGCACGGCCTTTATCCTTTCGCGCTCACCGGCGCCGCGCTCGATGACTACGTGAAGGCGCGCATCAAGGCCTACCAGGCGCTCGCCGACGAGCTCGGCCTGCGGCGCTGGAAGCCTTGACCTCATCCAATCTCCATGACCGAAGACGACATCACCCAACACCTCATCGACATGCTCGGCGGCGGCCATTTCGAAGTGGCCGACGACAACACCTTCTTCTTCCACGGCGCGGACAACAAGTTCCCCTTCGCCACGATCGTGACGAAGGACAACGACTTCGACAGCGCCTCGAAGCTGAACCGGCCCGGCGTGTTCCGCCTGAACGTCGGCGTGGGCAAGGAGACCTTTCGCGCGCTGTTCGGCGAGCAGCCACCAGTCGACATCGACTACACCGCGCTCGACCGGCTGATGCCGCACCCGGTGTACGCCAGGATGCACTGGGTGAGCGTGATCAACCCGAGCGCCGCGACCTTCGAGACCGTGAAGCCGCTGCTGGCGGAGGCGCGCAACCTGCTGATCGCGCGAGACAAGAGTGCGTAGACCGGCCCTGGCACCCGACCACATGAAACGCATACAATCCATATACGTTTCATACAGAGGTGGCCCATGGGCATCGTCAAGATTTCAGACCTGATGCACGAGAACCTGCGCGTGGCGGGCAACGCCCTCAGCCGGTCGATCAATGCGCAGGCAGAGCACTGGATGCGGGTCGGCATGCTGACCGAGATGCATCCCGACCTCGACTACCGGGAGGTCTGCCAACTGCTGATTCAGGCCGAGCTCTCGGGCGGGCTGGACATTGCCGCGACAGTCACTGCGGCGCCCCCCGGCAAGCCCCGCGCCCCCGCGAACGGCAAGCAGCACTGATGGCACACGACGTTCCACTCAAGTCCGCCGAAGAGCTGGTGATGGCGCGACGCGCCGCACAGCTGGCCGCCGAGGTCCTGGCGATGATCGAGCCCCACGTCGTGCCCGGCGTGAGCACCGAAGCGCTCGACCGCCTCTGCCACGCACACATCGTGAAGGTGCAAGGCGCCATTCCCGCCAACGTGGGCTACCTGGGCTATCCGAAGACCATCCTCACCTCGGTGAACCAGGTGGTGTGCCACGGCATTCCCTCGGCCGACAAGATCCTGAAGGCGGGCGACATCGTCAACATCGACGTCGCCGTCAACAAGGACGGCTGGTTCGGCGACACCAGCCGCATGTTCTTCGTCGGTGCGCCCAGCGTGCTGGCGCGCCGGCTGGTGGAGACGACCTACGAAGCCCTGTGCGCCGGCATCCGCCAGGTGAAGCCCGGCGCGACGCTGGGCGACGTCGGCCACGCGATCCAGTCGGTCGCGCAGCGCGAGCACTTCAGCGTGGTGCGCGAATACTGCGGGCACGGCATCGGCCGCATCTACCACGACGAACCGCAGGTGCTGCACTTCGGGCGGCGCGGGGCGGGCCTCGTGCTCGAGCCGGGCATGGTCTTCACCATCGAGCCGATGCTCAACGCGGGCCGCGCCGAAACGAAGCAGCTGGCCGACGGCTGGACCGTCGTGACCAAGGACCGCTCGCTGTCCGCGCAGTGGGAGCACATGGTGGCAGTGACGGCCGACGGCTACGAGGTGCTGACGGCCTGGCCGGGCGGCACGGGCACGTACGCGCCGATCTGATGCGCGGCCCGGCCCCGGGACGATGGCGATTCAGTAGGTCACGGTGACCGTGATCGTGTCGCTGTAGCTGCCCGGCGTCACATTGGTCTGGGCCGGCACCCGCCCATAGACCGGAATGCTGCTGCCGGGGTTGCCGCTGCCGTCGACCGTGTCCGTGCCGACGGTGTTGCCCCAGCGCAGCGAACGCGCGGCATCGCGGTACAGCTCGTACTGGATGTAGTCACCGGTGCCGCCCGCCATGCGCCGCTGGGTTCCCGCCACGTTCACGCCATTGCTCAGTCCCACCTTCCAGGCGGTGCTGGGCGGGCAGGCCATCGTGATGGCGGCCGTGCCGTTGACCGCGGCGCTCAGCGAGCTGGCACTGCCGAAGTCCAGGTCGGTGGCCGCCACGCTGACGGTGCAGGCGTTGGAATAGAGGGCCGTGACCTGCGTGTAGAAGTTCGTCCTGCCGACGTACTTGGCCGAACTCGCGGTGCAGCTGTCGGGCGCGTTGCCGCTCTTCATGCCCCAGACGACCTCGGAGTTGTAGATGTTGGCCTGGTAGCCGCCCGCCGCCAGCGATTGCCCGGACGGCACGCGACCGTACAGCGGGATGTTCAACGCGACGTTGCCGCCGCTGGCCGGCAGCACGAAGGTGCCACCCGCGCTGGCGTAGGTGCCGCCGCCCGGCGGCGGGCCGACGATGCCGCTGCGGGCCGCGTCGGCATAGATGTTGTAGGCCATCTGCGAACCGTTCCAGTTGGTCATGTAGCGCGGGGCGTAGCCGGCGATCTCGTTGCCCTGGGAGACGTACACGCAGTAGCTCAAGAACATGGTCTGGCCGGTGTCGTTCTGGCAGGCGAAGCCGACCGTGGCGGTGGTGTCCGTCGCCGCCGACGCCGTGACGGTGCCGAAGGCGAAGCTGGGCTGGCTGGCGACCCAGCAGCTCGGGTCGGCATGCGCCGCGCCCATGCCCAGCAGGCATGAGAACGCCAGCGCCAGTTTCACGAATCTCAACGTCCACATGTCAACCGCTCTTTCTGCAAACCACCGCCCTCGGGCCGGCGCCAGTCGAACTGCGCCCGGCACACCGCACCGTCGGGCGTGCGCACGGCCAGCGTGTTGCGCACGTCGAGCGTGTCCAGGTACACCCAGCCGTCGTAGCCCACCACCGCACCACCGCCCTCCTGGCCGTTCACCTGCACGCGGCTGCCCAGCGGCAAGGCCTGGCCCTGTGCGTCCATCAATGCCACGTGGGCGGCCCGCACGGGCGTGATGCCGAAATGCGCCCGTGCGCCCGACCGGCCGGCCGGGGTGATGAGGCTCTCGGCGCGCTCGATGCGCACGTCGGCGGGCAGGTCCATCGGGTCGATCGCCAGCTTGTTGTTCTGGTAGGCGTTCACCGGCACGACCAGCAGCAGCCCGCGCGAGTTGGTCTGCCCCACCGGTCGATTCTCGAGCTTCACGGGCACGCCGGCCACGCCGTCGGTGTCCACCACCGCAAAGGCGTCGTCGATGCGCCGCGCGGCCAGCACCCCGCCGCCCATCAGCACCAGCGCACCGCTGGCGCCGGCATAGGCGTAGCGGCTGGCGCGGCCGCCGCCCATCTCGCTCACGCCGGCCTGCACGCGGCCGTAGGGACCCAGGTAGTTGATTTCGGCCTGCCCGCCGCTCGTGCCGCCGCCCGTGCGCGCGGTGGCGCGCCAGCCCCAGCCGCCGTCGCCGAGGGGGGAGTGCTGCGCGCTGACGGTGCCCACCGTGCCCTGGTCGCCGCTGCGCTGCACGCCGGCGCTCACGCTGGTCTGCGCGTCCCACGACCAGCTCAGGCCGACGAAGATGCCGCGGTCACTGCGCTTGTCCAGGTTCTGGTTCATGCCCACCGAAACCGAGGTCGTGCGCCCGATCGAACGGAACCAGTTCACGCTGGCGTAGCGCGACGCGTTCTGCCCGACCGGGCGCAGGTAGAGGTAGCTCACGCTGACGTTGCCCAGGCCGCCCATGTCGTAGCCCACGCTCGCGCTGGCGCTGCCCTTGGCCGGGGCCGCGCCGTAGGCCGTGGCCACGTCGCGGTAGTCGCCCTGGGTCCGCGAGCCGTTCAGGCCCACCGACAGGCGCTCCTGCCGCCACAGGTAGCCCAGGCTGGTCTGCGTGCCGCTGCGGCTGCCGCCCGGGGTGTCGGCGTCGTGCCGGCTGCCTGCGAGCGCCGCCGACAGCGTGCCCGCCGCGCCCAGTTGCCACACGCCTCCGGCGCCGGCCAGCGCCAGGCCGCGCGTCACTTCGCCATGCGCTTCCACCGTGAAGCTGTCGCTGAGGCCGCGGCGCCAGGTGCCGGTCAGCACCGGCTGCTTGCCGTAGTCGAAGGAGCGCAGGCCGTAGTTGCGACGCACCACGCCCAGGTCCACCGTCCAGTCGCTCAGCCCCGGCGCCAGCAGGCGGCTGCTGTCGAAGAGAGAAAAGCTCAGCGTGGCGGCGCGCCCCAGCGCGTCGGTCACCACCACCTGCGCCGTGCCCGTGCTGTTGATGCGCGGCAGCGCGTTGAGCTGGAAAGGCCCCGCCGGCACCTGGCCGCTGTACTGGCGGATGCCGTCGATGAACAGTTCCACGTCCGAAGGCATCGTGGCCGAGCCGATGAAGCTGGGCAGCGGCGCGGTCTGCCGGTAAGGCTGCAGGCCGAAGTCGCGCGACAGCTGGATGCCGCCGATGCGCGTGGCGCGCGACCAGGGCACGGCGCCGGTGAGCGTGTCGCCCACGCGCAGGGTGAGCATCCTGTCGGGGAAGGCCATGCTCCAGGTGCTGTCCATGCGCACGGACTGGTCCTTCCAGCCCTGGGTGTCGTGCGTGCGCTGCATCAGCCAGGTGGTGCTGAGCACGCTGGCGCCGCGGAACGCGCGCAGCTCGCCGAAGGCGCTCAGGCTGGCGCTGCCGCCCCTACCCTGGGTGCCGTAGAGGTCGTAGTTCAGCAGCAGGCCGGTGGAGGTGCTCAGGGGCTGCGCGGTGACGGCCGCCTGCCCCACCGTGGCCGTGGGCAGCTGCAGCATCGCCAGCGGCGCGGTCAGGCTCAGTTGCTGGCGCGCGGCGTCGTAGCCCGCCACCAGCCCGGGCAGGTCGCGCAGGGGCAGCCATTCAGCGCCGTTGTCGGGCAGGGAGAAACTCAGTTCGCGCAGCACCGCGCGGGAGGCCGACAAGGCCCCGGCCTGCAGGCGAAACGGGTGCAGCCCGCGGGCCATGCCGTTGAGGCGGACCTCCAGGTACAGCGTCATGGCCCCCGGCACGGACTGCGCGGCGGGCGCTGCGTGGGCGGGGAGCGTGGTCAGGGCCAGTGCAAACGGAGCCAGCAAGGCCCTCGCAGCGAACCCGGCCCGCTCAGCGCGCCAGCGGCGCGAGGTTGGCGTCCGTCGTTCTGCCATCGATCATGACCTGCCAGCGACCCGCGCCGGCCAGGGCTGCGGGCGACGTCTTCAGCGGCCAGCGCATGGTGGCGCCAGGCAGCACGTAGCCCAGCAAGCCGGTATAGGCGGCGACGGCGCGGCCGTCCGCGCCGGTGAACACGAGGTCCGCCAGCTGGGCATGCACCCCGCCGCTGTTGCTGACCTCCAGCACGGCCTTGCCGTCCTCGCGCCGCAGGCTCCAGCGCAACTGCGCGGGGGCCGGCTCCGCGCCCGCCGGAGACACGAAGATGGGCAGCGAGTGCCGCATCACGAAGTTCAGGTTGCTCTTCTTGCCGTCCGTCGCGGTACCCGCCGCCTGGGGCACGGGCAGCTCATCCACCAGCACGCGGTAGGCCTCTTCCGCCGGGCCCGCGGGCGGCGGGCCGTTGCGGATCACGCGCACCAGTTGCCGCCCGTCGGTGGGCAGCTGCAGCATGGGCGGGCTGACGACCAGTCCGTCCGCCGGCTCCATGCGGTCCTGTCCGTCCACCTGTGTCCAGCGGAACACGCGGATCTGCGCGTCCAGCGGCGCCGTTCCCGTGTTGCTGAGCCAGAGCCCATCGCCCTGCCGGGTCGGCGCCAGGGTCAGGGTGACGGGCGAGACCTGCAGGCCGGCCGCCTGGACCGCACCGCCGCCAAGCAGGCATGCGCCCCACAGTCCGAGGATGGCAAGTGCACGTCTCACGATTCAGTACGGGTACGGGCTCAGTACGTGACCGTCACCGTGACGGTGTCGGCGTAGCTGTCCGGCGTGAAGTTGGCGTTGGTGTTCTTGGCGTAGACCGTGTGCGTGATCGCCGCACCGGTGCCCGTGCCGCCGACCACATTGGCGCCGGTGCCGGTGGTGTTGCCCCACACGGTGCTGTTGCCCGCGTTGGAGTACAGCGCGTAGGGCACCTTGTCGGTGTTGGTGGCCGAGTTGGCGACGGACGACATGGCACCCGTGCCGTCGGTGGTGCCGCCGTTCGTGGACGAAGGCAGCAGGCCGACGGTGTACGGCGTGGTCTTGGAGCAGGTGACCGAGATGGTGTTGTTGCCCGTCTGGTTGGTGGCGGTGGGCTGCACGGTGGTGCCCAGGCTGATGTCGGAGGCGTTGCCGGCCGTCACCGAGCAGCTGCGGACGATGGTCATCTTGACCTGGAAGTTGGCGCTGGCCGTGTCAGCCAAGGCCGAACCGGATGCGAAAACGAAGGTGGCGGTGGCCGCCGCGGCGACTGCGAGCTTGAGCATGAAAGCACTCCAAATGTAATCAATAAGACCTGACAGGTCGGTATTTTGTAATCATTTTGCATACGTTTTGACTACAAAGTGGCGCAAGGATGCCCCACAACCGGCCCGTTTGCCCTCGGATTCACGGCGCCTCGGCTCAAACTTCGTGATCTAGTTCTCGTAACAATTGGAAAACTGTTTGCATTGTTTACATTTCCACCACAGTCACCGTGCCCCTGCCTCGGCGAAATGGAGGCCTTCGGTGCGGTCGGTGGTGGATGGGGAGTGGCCGTAACAAACGCAGGGCCTGCGGCGCCAGAGGCTGACCGGCCTATTCATGCCGATAGGGGCAGCCCGCCGAACAGGCCGTCACAGCCAGCCCCACAGGCGCCCGACCCTCTCCCGAATCTCAGGCCCTCGCTGCCGACACCGGTCGAAAACGGTCGCGGTCAAGGTGAGGCTGGAAGACCGTCTTCATAGCGAAACCGGTAGATTTTCCCGTTGAAATCCATCGCCTCGACGAACTGAGGATGAAGCGCACATCGCTCCGAAAAGATGTCGGCTCCCGACTCGCTCCAGAGAGTTTCTCCGGCCGCTGAGAATCGAGCGATCTCCAGCTCCCCATGCGAAATGAAGGCGCTGTGCCTCTCGTCAAAGTGGATTCCGAAGCAGGTCGCCGAGTCCACCTTGAGCGACCAGACCATCCTGACCGGCTCGAGACTCAGGCACACCACACTGTCTCCCACAGCCAGATAGAGGAGCCCGTCCTTGAAGACAGCCGAGTGCTGATGTACTCCGCTTGCCCCCCCTCCGTTGGAAATCACTGCAACGGGCTCGTCATTCAGCAGGACGCCATGGATCGAGCTGGACTGCGCCCCACCTGCGAGCTGCAGCTCAAGCGGGTAGCGCCGAACGTTGTCAGCCGAACTCAATGAATAAGTCGGCTCGTTGACGATCTGAATGACGCCTGCTGGGCTTGAGAGTTGCATGGGACTGACCCGCTTGAGAATCAGCGTTCGCGGTTGGCGAAGGATTCGCAGTGGATCATGAGATGCTGGCTTGAAGCCGAAGCTGCCAAAGAAGCCAAAGCCTCAGGCCTTGGCCAACCGCCGCCGCACCTTCACCGCCGACGCCAGCCCCTCGAGCACCGGCACCGTCTGCGCGAAGCCGATGCAGGCATCGGTGATCGACACGCCGTGCTTCAGCGGCACACCGGGCTTCAGGTCCTGCCGCCCTTCCTCGAGGTGGCTCTCGATCATGATCCCGGTGATGCGCCGCTCGCCGGCCGCGATCTGCGCGGCCACGTCTTCGGCCACCACGATCTGGCGCTGGTGCTGCTTGCTGCTGTTGCCGTGCGAGACGTCGATCATCACCTGCGGGCGCAGGCCGTTGGCCAGCAGCGCCTCGCAGCTGGACGCGACATCCGCCGCCGAATAGTTGGGCGCCTTGCCGCCGCGCAGGATCACGTGGCAGTCGTCGTTGCCGCGCGTCTCGAAGATCGCCGCCATGCCCATCTTGGTCATGCCCATGAAGGCATGCGGCGCGCGGGCCGCGAGGATGGCGTCGGCCGCCACCTTCACACTGCCGTCGGTGCCGTTCTTGAAACCGACCGGGCAGCTCAGGCCCGAGGCCAGCTGGCGGTGGCTCTGGCTCTCGGTGGTGCGCGCGCCGATGGCGCCCCAGGCGATCAGGTCGGCAATGAACTGCGGGCTCAAGAGGTCGAGGAACTCGGTGCCGGTCGGCAGGCCCAGCGTGGTCAGCTCCAGCAGCAGGCGCCGCGCGCGCTCCAGGCCTTCGTTGATGGCGAAGCTGCCGTCCAGGTGCGGGTCGTTGATATAGCCCTTCCAGCCGACGGTGGTGCGCGGCTTCTCGAAGTAGGCGCGCATCACGATGAGCAGGTCGTCCTGCAGCGAATCGGCCACCTTCTTCAGGCGCTGCGCGTATTCGATGGCCTGGTCGTGGTCGTGGATGGAGCACGGGCCAACCACCACGACCAGCCGGTCGTCGCGGCCGTGCAGCACGTCGGCGATGGCCGCGCGGCTGCCTTCGACCAGCGCCAGCGTGTTGTCGCGCACGGGCACGCGCTCCTGCAGCAGCGCGGGGGTCATGAGAGGGCGCACGGCGCCGATGCGCACGTCGTCGATGCGGGTGGTGTCGAGGGTGCTGTCGCGGGAGCCGACTTCGGCGTCGTGGCGGGGGTCGTCGAGGCGGGACATGATCGTGGGATGCTGTGATGTCGAGGGGGTTGCTTCGATTGTCCCCCAGCGCGCCCTCCTCCCCCGGCTCAGGCGGCCTTCAGGAACACGTCGGGGTCCGTCGCGGCCTGCATCGGCAGCTGGCCTCACAGGACAAAAGCCAGGCGATCACGCCGACGAACGCGACAGCGTCGCCAACTTCTTCCTCGCACTCTGCAAGAGGCCGACCTTCTCGGCGGGCAGCGGCGCCTTCGTATCTCCGGGCTTGATGATCTCGAGCGCCGCGGGTTTCGGCATGAGTGCATCGCGCGGCGTGAGTCCGTTGAACTTCGCGTTCGAGATGACGTGCACCTTCAGGTGACGGTGGATGTTCTTCGAGAGCTTCCGGCAGGCGGCCGCCAGGGTGGCTTCGTCGGGCATCGACTGGCCGTGCACGACGAGCAGCTCCAGGGTGCCGTCTTCGTCCTCTGCGAGCACGAAGGCGCGCACGACCGAGGCCTTGAACTTGCCGCGCAGCATCGCGCGAACCGGCTCGGCCGCGGCGAACGACTTGAGGGCGATGTTGCGCAGTTCGTCGTGGAAGATGAACACGCGGTCGATCGAGAAGGTCTCGGCCTCCTCGGCCTTCGGCTTTTGCTTCTTCAGGATGCCGCTGCTGACGAGGTGCGCCAAGGTGCGTTCCACATCGGCCGTGTCGAGCTTCGAGCGATGGGCCAGCTCGCTGGAAGACAAGGGTTGTTGGGGCGCCGCGTAGGCGACCATCAAGAGCTTTTGCACCTCGGGGGCGAAAAGAAAATCTGCTGCACTCATTTCGCGGTTCTCTAGTTCTCTGCTTCTGTGGGGTTCTCTACAAGCGGGTTGCATTATCGAGAGCGCCCCCGCTTCCCGTGCGATGCGGCTTTCTCCACGGCGTTTTCGCGGCGGATTCCGTCACCGCGCATGGTGCCGGCCTACAGCGGAGCCCGGCACTCACCGGTAAGAACGACTGAACACGACAAGGAGCCTCAGCCATGGACCTGAAACAGACGATCGACAAGATCAAGCAGGTGGATGCGGCGCGCGCCGACTACCCCGGCGAACACTTCGTCGTGCTCGGCGCCGGCGTGCTGCTGTTGCTGGCCGCGGGCCGCAGCCGGTCGTTCCTGATGCGGATCGTCGCGGGCGCCGCCGGCGGCGCGCTGATCGGCCGGGCGGCGAGCGGCACCGGCGGCATCGCGAAGCTGGCCGGCGTGTTGCAGAACGGGGGCCTGGCATGGCCGCGGCGTTGACCCCGCGGGCC